>CAZJXY010000022.1:0-17352 GCA_964549925.1 uncultured Bdellovibrionales bacterium
GGATTACTTAACCCGCGTCGTCCAACCTCAGCTCTCATCGATTGCCGGAGTTCAGCGCGCTGACATCTTGGGGGCGCGGACCTTTGCAATGCGTATCTGGCTTAAGCCCGACAAGATGGCAGCGAGAAATTTGAGTCCGGGAGACGTTCGGAAAGCGATTGAGGGAAATAACTTTATCTCAGCAGTGGGGAGCACTAAGGGGGAACTCGTTACCGTCAATTTAGTTGCAAACACAGATCTTCGCAGCAAGGAGGAATTTGAAGATTTAGTAGTGAAGCAGGAAGGGGATAAGATCGTTCGACTGCGAGATATCGCTGATGTTTCGCTCGGCGCCGAAAGTTACGACGAGGATGTACGTTTCAGCGGGCAGACTGCTACGTTCATGGGAATTTGGGTGCTGCCTAACGCTAATTCGTTGGATGTTATCGAGGCCGTAAGGCGCGCGATTCCAGATATCCAGGCCAAAGTTCCGCGTGGTATGCAGGTTGGAATTCCATACGATGCCACCGCCTACATCCGAGATGCGCTTAGAGAAGTTACAAAGACCTTAATAGAGACAGTCTTAATCGTTATTGTAGTCATCTTTGTTTTTATTGGTTCTGCGCGATCCGTGCTGGTCCCGGTGGTAGCAATTCCACTCTCCTTAATCGGCGCTGCTTCGTTAATGTACGTCCTGGGGTTTACGCTAAATCTTCTAACCTTGCTCGCTATTGTTTTAGCAGTCGGACTAGTAGTCGATGATGCCATCGTTATGCTCGAAAATGTCGAACGTCACGTGCGTCAGGGAATGCGCCCGATTGACGCGGCTGTCCTTGCAGCGAAGGAGCTGGTAGCTCCAACAATCGCCATGACCATAACTCTAGCGACGGTATATGCGCCGATCGGATTGCAGGGCGGATTGACAGGAACCCTTTTTAGAGAGTTCGCCTTTACCTTAGCTGGTGCGGTCGTAATTTCGGGAATAGTGGCTCTGACGCTTTCACCGATGATGTCTTCTCGATTACTACACGCGGATGAGGCGCCCTCGCGTCTGCAAAAGTGGGTCAGTCTTAAGTTATCTCAACTGAGTGAGTGGTATGAGAATACGCTTCGAGCGGCTTTCGAATGGCGCATTGCAATTTTGACTGGTGCGTTACTGCTGACCATTTCAGTTTTTCCGCTCTACTTGTTTTCAACCAAGGAGCTAGCGCCAAGAGAGGATCAAGGGGTGCTTTTCTCGATTATCCAAGCTTCCCCAAACTCCTCACTCGATCAAACTATTCGCTATGCCAAGGAAGTGAATAAGGTTTATGAGAGCTTTCCCGAGCGGCGGCAGACTTTTCAGTTAACCCGACCGAATTTCGGGTTCTCCGGAATGTTAGTGAAGCCGTGGAGTGAGAGATCTCGCAGTATCTTTGAGATTGAGCCTGAAGCCTGGATGAAGCTAGGTGCTGTGCCTGGGATTCGGTCCATTGTTACATCACCGCCGCCGCTGCCTGGAGGAAGCGACTTTCAAATTGAATTTGTAATATCGGCAACGGCTGAACCAAGAGAGATCGTAGAGTATGCTAATCAGCTAGTGATGCAGGCATTCCAAAGCGGCGTATTTATGTTCGCAGACACAGATCTTAAATTTGATTTTCCTCAGACCAACATTAAGATTGATCGAGACCTACTCTCGACCATGGGGCTTACATTAGCCGATTTGGGTGAAGATCTTGGAGCGCTTACGGGCGGGGCCTATGTGAATCGCTTCAATATCGCCGGGAGAAGTTATAAAGTTATTCCTCAGTTGACTCGAGCAGCGAGACTTAATCCAGAGCAGCTTGGATCTCTTTATGTGCGGGGACCCGCCGGGAAATTGGTTCCACTTTCTACTTTTGTGACGTTTGAAAACACCGTGGAGCCAAGAGATCTAAAGAGATTTCAACAATTGAATTCTGCTACGATTCAGGGTGCGCTAGTGCCAGGAGTCTCGATCGATCAGGGACTAAAAGTTCTGGAGAAGACTGCCAAAGAGATCTTGCCGCCGGGTTATTTGGTCGACTACGGGGGAGAATCGCGGCAACTTCGGAGTGAGCAAAATTCTCTTACTGCGACTCTGATCACAGCGCTTGTTCTTATTTACTTGGTTTTGGCGGCGCAGTTTGAAAGCTTCCGCGATCCATTCATTATCCTGGCCGGGTCTGTACCTTTGGCCCTAGCTGGTGCGTTGATCTTCGTGTTCCTTGGATTCACTTCTCTAAATACCTACTCTCAAGTTGGGCTTGTTACCTTAATTGGCTTAGTCTCAAAGAACGGAATCTTAATTGTTGAGTTCGCAAATAAACTGAGGGAGAGTGGGTTGGAGTTGATTGAGGCAGTAGTGCAAGCCTGTCTGACACGGCTTCGTCCAATTCTTATGACCTCTGTAGCTACAGTAGTTGGACATATGCCTTTGATTTTTGCCTCTGGAGCCGGTGCTGGAGCTAGAAACAGTATCGGAACTGTGCTTGTATCGGGCATGATAATCGGGACTGCATTTACTCTCTTTGTCGTTCCTCTTGTTTACTCAGTTATCGCTTCCAGAAGAATGGTTCACGCTGAGTCGGACTCTGGGGAGGTGCATGACCTTGCGAAGGAAACCCTTAACTTTCCAAAGGTAGCGATAGTTTCATGAGAGGTATTCTCGCTCTATTCGTAGCAGCTCTCCTTGCTGGATGTGCTATCGGCCCGGACTATAAGCGTCCTGAAGTTTCGCTTTCCGATGCCAAGAATTTCTCCAGTGCCGGACTAGATCAGGAATTTAATCCCAGCGAAGAGATTGTCGGTTGGTGGCACAGTTTTAATGATCCGTTGCTAAATAAGCTGATCGAAGAATCTGTGGCTGGAAATCGAGATGTCGAAAGGGGGTTTAATAAGGTATTGGAGTCTCGGGCGATGAGAAGGGAGGCTTTCAACGATCTTTTCCCGGGGGCAAGGTCTTTCGCCGAACATACCTCGCAGCGTTTTAGTGATGAAGATCAACAGGGCGGAGACTTTGGCAAAACATCCGAATATTTTAGTGTAGGGTTTGATGCACTCTGGGAGATTGATCTATTTGGAACTCAACGCCGGTTGGTTGAGCAAAAGCATGCTGAGGAGGATGCCGATCAAGCCGCTCTTGACGGTATGCTTGCTTCGGTCACAGCTGAAGTTGCAATGGTATATTTTGAGCTGCGCGGTTTGCAAAAAAGGCTAGCCGTAGCGCGAAGCAATGCCCAGAACCAAAAATCTACGGCGGGTTTAGTTACATCCATGGTTGAAGCTGGAAGAGGTACTGAATTGGATCGTGCTCGTGCCTTTGCTCAGCTCGCTAGAACTGAAGCTACGGTTCCTGATCTTGAGGCATCGGAGCGCGTGGCGATGCATCGCCTGGCGGTATTAACTGGGAAGGAGCCGAGCGCACTTTTGTTTGAGCTTAAAGAGCCGAAAGATCTCCCCAACTACTCGGGCCCTGTTTCGATCGGTTCGCCCGAGCTTATGTTAAGGCGCAGGCCGGATGTGAGGGTCGCAGAGAGACTGTTGGCTGCCTCAAACGCTGGAATAGGTGTTGCCTATGGCGATTTATTTCCGAAGGTGAGCTTTTCCGGTCTAATTTCACTGGAGTCAAATAGTTTTAATCGGCTCGGGGATTCCGGAACGACCGGGTACACTTATGGTCCTAGAATTTCTTGGATAGCGCTCGATATCGGCCGAATAATTCAAAGAATTCATGCAGCTGATTCACGATTTGAGCAATCTCTATCAGCCTACCATCAAGCTGTGTTACTGGCACTGGAAGATACTGAAAATTCACTGGTTCGATTTAGTAAGGAGAAGCAGCGCAAAGATTTCCTTCAAGACGCTGCCCTAAATAGTAAGCGTGCAGCCGAGCTTGCAAGCTTGCAGTATAAAGATGGCCTGATCGACCTTCTTGCAGTGCTTGAAGCGGAAGGTGATGCGCTGCAAGATGAGGACGCCTTCGTTCAAAGCGAGACTTTAGCGCTCTCTAGTCTGGTGGGAATCTACAAAGCCTTAGGCGGAGGCTGGACTGGACAATATTTGGAAGAGAGGAAGGAGGGGTAATTTCGACCCTTAGCTTCCCGCCCTAAATTTACAAAAACCCATTAAAATTAAAGCGTTGGGCTCGCCTAATATTATACATGCGTACCGCACTTATTGGTAATATTATAGTTGCATATCACATATAGTATGATAGTATGACTATAGATTAGAATTATTCGGAGGTAATAATGAATCGACGCGTTTGGAACGAGGCGGTGCTAGAGGACAAAGCCAAGTATGATCCAGGAGCAGTCTTTCAGGCTGGCCTTCGAAATCATCACATCTCTAACACTGCCTATCCAATCGCTCACAATTCCGTCTGGGGCCCTTATAAAGTACCTCGATCGGAGTATCGCCAAAGCGTAAAGCAGGCGTTCAGTGGTATCGATCCTCTTTGCCTATACGTTCACATTCCATTCTGTGAAACACGCTGCTACTTTTGCGAATACACGGTGGTTGGCGGAAGCGATCTTAAACTTACTAGGGAGTACACCAACTGGCTTTTGAAGGAGTTTAGGCTGTATAGAGAACTACTTGGTACAGAGAGCCGCACCTTAGTCGGCTTCGACATTGGAGGAGGAACCCCGTCCTTTCTTGAACCTGAGCTAATAGAAGAGATTGTAGAAGAAGCCAGGAGTTCATTTCGCTTTGCTCAGAGATCCGAGATAAGCATCGAAACCACTCCTAAAATTGCTGCGGCCTCGAGGGAGAAAATTGCGGCATATAAGCGCATGGGAATTCAACGCATCAGCATGGGTATCCAAGTTACGCAGCCGGATCTCTTAAGGGTGCTTAATCGATCCTCAAATGGACTAGAGCACTTTGATCGAGCGCTGGATAATATTCGAAGCGCTGGATTTCAGAAATTCAACGTTGATCTGATGTATGGATTTGCCGATCAGAGTCTAGAAAGTTGGCGTGCTACCCTAGAGCAAGCGATTCGATTAAATCCCGAATATATTACGCTCTATCGAATGCGATATAAGTTGACGCGCATTTCAAACCAAGCTCACCGTGTAGCCATGGACGACGTGCATGACCAGGCGGCGCTGGCAAAACAGATACTAAAAGACTCAGGGTATGTGGCTAATCCGGGTAAAAACACCTATAGCCGCATCGCAGGTGATCCGGGCACGAGTGATTACCTCACTCAACGGGTTGTTAATGGGAGGTCATATCTTGGGCTTGGTCTTGGAGCGCAGACGATGACCGATTCTTCGATTAGTTATAATGACGGATCCGTAGGGAAAAATTTTGCGCCGTATCAACGTGCGATCGAAAGAGACGAACTTCCGATTCAAGATCTATACATGCTTCCACTTGAGCATATGGCGGCAAAGATGGTGGCTGTTAGTTTTTACTTCGGTGAAGTCAATCTAAATAGCTTTGCGGCAAAATTTGGGGTTGGATTAGAAGAATTGTATGCAGCTGAAGTTCAGTACGCCTTAAAGCACAGGTTGATGCACTACACTGATCGCGGATTAAGCCTAACTGAGCTCGGAGCATATCACTTTAATGGTGTAATCGCGTTATTTTATGCGCCTTCCGTAAAACGGTACTTAGTCGATCGTGATCCGATGGTGGCGGAGGATTTTGAGAAAAATGAGTCGCTCGCCACTAAAGTTTCATTGAGGCAAGCGGCTTGATCTATGAGGGCTCCCAGCGCTTCACGCTTTGACTTTGCAAATATCTTATTTGCCGGACCATGCAATCGGTTCTGTCCATTTTGTATCGGAAATGAGCTTCCGGCGCGGGTGAAAATGTATAATTTGGATCGCTTTCCGCTAAGAGGACTCGATCAATTCGTTGATGAGGTTAACCAGTATGGAATTCGGCAGATAGTTTTTACCGGAACTAACACTGATCCTCTGCTTTATCGATACCAAAGCGAGTTATTGAGATATCTTCGGGAGAACCTTCGCACTAATCCCTATGTCTCGCTTCATACAAATGGAGCGTTGGCGCTGCGGTTAATCGATACAGTAAATATGTATGATAAAGTCTGCCTCTCTTTTCCTTCCTTTAACCCAACTACATATCAAAAGATGATGGGTGTCCCGAAGGTTCCAAATCTAGAAGGAATTATAGAGCGCGCCAAAATTGAGGTAAAAATCTCTTGTTTAATCAATCAACATAATATTTTTGAAGTAGAGGAATTTTTGGGAGAGTGTGCACGGATTGGGGTAAAGCGAGTGGTCTTAAGGCGCCTATATGGTGAGCGGCGTGAGTGGGCACTGCTCCCGGGTGAGAAACCTATTCGGTATTATCGCTCGAACCCGGTTTACCAGTATAGGGGTATGGAAGTTACCTATTGGAACTTCGATTCAACACAGAGTACCAGCATCAATCTCTTTTCCGATGGCACATTGAGTTCTGATTATCTTTTAACGGTTGGTGCTCCGGGTAATTCATCACAACTTTCCGCGCAACAAATAGAAGAATTCTACGAACACTAAGTGGGGGAAGAAGACTTCACCCAAATTTAAATAGTTAAGGAGCGTTTATCATGGCGAACCAGACAAATCTATTCGAAGACGGGGAGATAATCAGGGCAAAGGACACAACCGGCTTTATTCCTGAGGCGGTTTATCAAGTTGAGTATGAAGATAATGGAATGGTTCACCTCTCTGCTGGAGAGATGATTGCCGGGACCCGGGCAGCGAATCTAATAGTATTGGAGAGAGGACTTAAAGCTCCGGCAACTTGGACCGAGACTGAAGTTCTGGTGCTGAAACAGAACGTAAAGAGGTGCGGGTGCAGGGAGTGTCGTCGATTCTTAAGGGAGAAGCAGAAACAACTTGAGGCAGAGATCGTGCATTAATTTCAGCTCGTCTGCACCGCTAACCATATGTTTTTACAGCGATTAAATTGGATTGACCAACATAGTAGGAATTCATACAATATCAGTATGAAAACTGTAGTGTCCGAGAAAGGACAGGTCACAATCCCAAAAGAGATAAGAGACAAGTTCGGTCTCCAACCCGGAACTGCAATCGGCTTCCGCGCCGATAGCAATGGGATACAAATATATAAGATCTTCGCTCGGGATCCGGTGGATAAGTGGTTTGGGAAAGGGATAGGGGCTGGAAGCATCGGTACGGATGAATATCTAAAAGCGATTCGGGATGAAGACAGCGGTTGATACATCCGTCCTTTTGGATATTTTACTGGCTGACAGAGAATTCGCTGAGCGATCAAAACTTGCGCTGCAATCGGCGCGTGAGAAGGGTGCGCTAGTTGTAAGTGATACGGTTATTGCAGAGCTCGGACCTGCTCTTGAGCGGGATCAGATCAACTTGTTCCTTGAGGATTTAACGATTCAATTTTTGCCATCCAACCTAGCTTCAGCGCTTCTCGCTGCTGAAATGATGGGTCACTTCAGGAGACGAGGTGGTCGAGCGGGAAGAGTTGTTCCTGACTTTATGATAGGCGCCCATGCTATGATTATGGCTGACTGCTTGCTGGCCAGAGACCGTGGGTACTTTCGTGACTATTATAAAGATTTAAAAATTATCTCCCCCTAGGTTGACAGTAATTTGAGTAAACATACCGGATCAAAATTTCTTCTTGGCTTAAGCTCGATTGCCTTTACCTTTCTTCTTTGTGAGATTACTGTTCGCTCCCTTTCCACGAGCAACGAAGACGGCAACCAATTTTTCGCGTCAATTGCGATCTTTCCGCTGCATGCGCCTATAAATAGCGCCACTCGAGCTCTTTCTGAATATCGGGCTGGCGTGTCACGCTTTGTCTACGATGCTGAGCTGGGTTGGGCGATGCGTCCTAGCTTTACAACCCCGGATGGTATGTACAGCTATAACTCAGCAGGAATTAGAGCTCCGTCTGAGGTAAGCGTGGCAAAAAGTAGTGAAACTGTACGGATAGCGCTCTTTGGTGACTCCTGCACCCATGCGGATGAAGTAAAGTTTGAAGAGAGTTGGGGATATTACCTAGAAAAGGAATTAAAGGAGAACGGCAGGAAAGTTGAAGTCTTAAATTTCGGTGGAAGCGGGTACGGGATGGATCAGGCGTATCTTCACTGGGAGAAAAATGGAAAATCGTTTAAACCTGATTTCGTGCTCTTTGGATTTCAACCGGAAAACGTAAAGCGCAACTTAAATTTACTCCGTCCGATCTATACCCCCTTAAATAGCGCGCTTCCATTTTCTAAGCCGAGATTTATATTGAAAGATGCGAAGCTTGAATTGATAAATTCCCCTGCTGTGCCACCTGATCAGATTCCAGAAGTGGTTAGAAATATCGAAAATTGGAACATTCTTCAGTACGAAAATTACTATGACCCATTCGAGTATCGGCACACACTGTGGCGGGAGAGTAAAGTAGTTGGCTTGGTGTTAAGCGCCACATTTAGGAGCAATCAGTACGTTTATGACGCAACTGAGAGGTCACTTTATAGCGTCAATCAAGAAGGAGGAAAACTTGCGCTCTCAATTTTAGAGCAGTTTAAAAACAGCGTGGAACAGAATGGTGCAAAGTTTATCGTTGTTCATCTTCCGCGCCCAAGGCACGTGCAGCAAATAAGAGATGGAACGCTAAATTACGCTGATCTACTTGAAGCCTTAAATAAGAGCTTTAATTTGATTCACACGGAAAATGAGCTGCTAAAGCTGCCGAGTAATGGAGAGATTGAGAGGCTCTATGGCGGGGGACTTCACTTTACTAAGGAGGGAAATCAGTACTTTGCGAATGTCATAGCGGAGTTTTTGAGCGCGAAGGCTTTATAGATCACTCCTGGTCCATGCCGACGCCAGCGAATCCACATACTCATTCCAACGAAACCCATTATGCGCCTTAATCCACTGTAGCTTAACGCCTGGTTTCGCGCGGCTAAGAGCATAAAGTTCCTTAACCAACTCTAAATTTGCGATCGGCCCGGTTTTCCTCTTCCAGCCTCGCTTTTCCCAAGCAGGAGCCCACTCGTTAATAGTTTTTACACAGAGATCGCTATCTGAATACATTGTGATTGCAGCGTCCGGAGGGAGAAGTTTAAACCCTTCAATCAGCGCCGTCAGCTCCATACGGTTATTGGTGGTATCCTTATCGTGTCCGTGCTTTTGATCGATAATCTCTCCATTCACTACATAAACCACACCCCAGCCGCCCGGTCCTGGATTTGGTTGTGCTCCACCATCGGTAAATACTCCGGTATCCGGACCCTCTTTGTATTTCCGAAGCACTTCGGAAAGAGTGAGACTTTGAACTCCGAAACTCATTCGTTGATCCTAAAATTGAGATCCAATTACATTCTTGTTATTCGCGGAACGCCGATTAGTCTAAGTCCGGTTCCAAGCACGTTTCTAGTGGCTAAAAAGAGAGAAAGCCTTGCGGCTGCAACTTTCGGCTCAGCGTCCACAACTTTCAAATCAAGGTATGCTTTTGAAAATGCTTTGGCGAGATCCAAAAGGTAGTAGGCGATATAATATGGCTCAAACTCGGCTGCAGACTTGGCTACGACCTCTTCAAACTCCGAAAGTACTGAGACAAGTTCATAGGCACTCTGTTCGGTTAGAAGTGAGAGATTTGTTAGATCCCCAGATTTCACCCCAGCCTGGTTAGCTTTGGCTTCGATCCCATTAATTCTAGCATATGCATACTGAAGATACGGGCCACTATCCCCACTGAAGTTTAGCGCCTTTTCCCAGCTAAACTGGAAGTCTTTAATATTGGTGTGGCTTAAGAAATAGAAGTAAGTGGCCCCGATCGCAACGGCTTCAGCCACTTCAGCTTCATTTGTCCCTTCCGGCCTTCTTGAGACCTCGGTTTGATATGCCTCCTTGGCGCGATCTCCTGCTTCATCAAGAAACTGCTTAAGTGAAATTCCTCCGCCTTCCCGGGTTTTCATCCCCGGTAAAAATCCGAAGGCGACATGGACCATTCGTTCCGCAACCGGATGCTTCATCCTCTTTAAAATTTCAATCAACTGCTTAAAGTGCAGAGACTGCTGAGCCGACACAACATAAAGGATCTGGTAAGGCGAAAAGGTCTCCCAGCGGTAGAAAGCCGCCGCAATATCACGGGTGATATAAAGTGACCGGCCGTCAGGAGCAAATACCCGGGCGAATCCCAATTTCTTCCCAAGGTCGACGCCAAGCGCCCCTTCCGAATCTTCTAAAATACCGCTATCACGAACTCGCTGTTCCACATCAGGAAGCATCTTTTCGTAGAAAGATTCCCCAGTATAGTACTCAAACTCAATCCCGAGCCGTTGATACATCGCTTTGAAGTATACAAGTGAAACGTCGAGGCACCACTGCCAAAAAGCGCGTGCATCCGAATCTCCCTTTTCGAGTCGAATGAAGTAATCGCGAGCCATTTGGTTGACATCAGGCTTATCCTTATCCTCAGCCGGTACAGTTCCTTCATCTTGTTGCTTTCGAAGAGCAGTAGCGCGGCGATACACATCTACTAAATCGTCTACTGAGGCGTTTTCCGGCTTGCCCCAAAGCTCGCATCCTGCCCATACGAATCCAAACTGAGTGCCCCAGTCCCCGAGATGGTTAATACCGTTTACCCTGTATCCGAGGTGCCGAAGAATTTGGACGAGTGAATGGCCGATTAATGTGGTTCGCAGATGACCGACATGAAAGGTCTTTGCAATATTGGGATGGGAATAATCGATCAGAATAGTTTTTTCGTTCGAAGGAAGCTTTCCAACCGCCTCGCCGGCCTGAAAGAGCTTACTTACGGTTTGACTAACGTACCAATCCCGCTTGTAGCGAAAATTTAAGTATGGCCCAACCGGCGAGACGGACTCGACCTCAGTGGGAAGTGAGATCTTAGCTGCCAAATCTTTGGCGAATTGAGCTGGATTAGTTCCGGCATCTTTCGCCAGTTGAAAGCATTGTAGAGTAAGGTCGCCATGAGAGCGCTCGCGTGGTCTTCCGAGCGCACTTTTTATGATTGCAGCCGATGCGCCCGTGGCTTTTGAGACTGATTGAATTAAGGCTTCTTCCATAGCTGATGCAGTAAAGTAGCGTATGGTAGTGTAGCAGGGGCGGTGAAACAAGAGGGGAGTAATGAGAAATTTGGAGGCGGTTTTGTATACCGGTCTAAAAGAGTGAGGTAGTTGCCGTCTCAGGCCAGCTTAAGAGGTGCGAACTTAATTCATTCACACCTTAACTGTTGCCTCCACATCAGTCGCTGTATACCACCTTCCCATGTTCCAACTGTTGGTCCAGCAGCTTTGCATCTCGGCAAAAAAGACGGAAACATGACCTAAAATGGAACCCTCATCGAAAGCCGGCCAAATCCTAAGCTTTCCAAAGTTTCGCAGAACCATGAGGAGCGGGCCGTTTTCATTGCGCCCCGGATCATTGGGGTGGCCCTTAAGGTAAATTTCCACTGCCTCGCCGCCGTTCCTTGGTTCATCGAGGAAGGTCGCATTCGAAACGAATCGAACATCTTGCATATCATAATGTAGCCGGGTTGACCCGAACGTGCGTCGCAGCAAGTGAAGCGGGTTTCGAAGGGAGTCGGGATTGAAGCTAAGCTCAAAGTCTCTCAACATATTCGGTATATAGTGGCTGCCGGTATAAGGATCGATTTCCATATTCAATCGAAATCCGGGAGTGCTAAGTTCATAGAAAATACTTTCCACGTCTTGACGATAGGCCGGGGAATTTTCCTTAATCTCGGCCTCAAGCCAGTGATCGCGAGCCTGTCTGGTAAACGATTTTGCATGAGATAGTAGAGAGTCTCTCTCAGCTCCGCTAGAAAGAGAGGCTTCAGCCTCCAAGGCAATTTTGCGAAGCTCGGACTTAAAGGCGCACCTTCGGGATAGCTCGGCCCCGATGTCTGTCTGATCAAAATCAAGGAAGCGATGAGCGGCAAAGGTCGGGATTGACTGCCGGTCCAACGGAGCACTCCTCTCGGACTGCAGCGTCTCAGGTAGAACCACCCTGGCAAACTCTTCAACTGTCTTCTCTCGAACGTCAGGAGCCAACGGAAGGTTTAGAGTGTCGTCGACAAACGCCCGAACCTGAGCGGTGTCTTTCAATTGAAAATTGCCTTGATAATCCATGTTGAGTCAGAGCGTATCACTGGTGGCGTTCAGAATCAAAATACCAACCGGATTACCTAGTTACTCTCCTATTTACAACCACCACTGCGATTAGCACTAAGTTCATGATCAGAATTGCTCCCGGATAAAGGACGGTCTCAAGCGAATAGTTTTGAATCGCCAGAAGTGAAAATATCCAGCTTATCGAAAATAGAGTCCAGGGAACTAGAGCCTCGCCAAATGGATCGTTAAAACTCTTTCTGATGGTTGGAAGATATCCTATCCCATCGGTAAAAGTGACTAAAATCATCGAGTGAATTACTTTAGTTGAAAAGCAATATAGCGCAAGCGAAAGACCAGAAAGTATTAGACAGCACCAATCGAATTTTGAAATCGAGGTTTCGCCTTTACGTAGTGCTAGTAGGAAAATGCTTCCCCCCATCACAACCCCAAACCCGGTGTTCCAGCTGCCGGGCCCGGCCCCCTCCTTTAGTTGACCGAGAAAGCTAATGCTCATCACAATTAACCAGATTAACCAAGTTATAGTGTGAGGTTTCGATTGGCCGCGCAGCACTGATCTTAGATAGCCAAGGATACCGGCGACTGTGCAGACGACAGCAATTATGCCTAATATCTCCTTGTGTTCCATGCTTAAGTGAAATTTTTAGAAGTTAATGACTAAAACGCGAATACGTTACATTCCCACTATCTCAAAGGCAACGCCTCGGGAGATCTGTTACGCCTGCTTTCGCCCAGTGGAGCACTGTTTGTGTAATCAGGCGAGGCCATTTGAAGCGCACTGTAAGATTCTTTTATTACAGCATCCAAATGAGAGAAAGAAGTACTATTCAACTGCAAAATTAGTTCTTAGCTCAATCAAGAATTCGAATGTGTTCCGTTCAGTCGATTTTGACTTGAACGAGGTCTTTAGAGGTCACGATCTTAATAAGACTTATCTTCTGTATCCCACAGTCAACTCAATTGACTGCAAGGAGGTCTTGTTAGATCAAAATAGCACCGTGCTGGTAATTGACGGAACATGGAGAGAGGCAAGAAAAATTCTATATCACAATCCGCGGCTTAAGACTCTTCCGACAATCAGTTTTGCCACTCCACTGACCTCGAAGTATCGAATCCGAAAACAGCCAAAGGAAAATTGTTTAAGCACATTGGAATCGGTCGGGCATCTTTTGAAAGCAAACGCTACTGCTCTCGGCAAGCTTGAGATGCTTCCACTATACGATCAGTTATTTTCAATTTTTGATCAGATGGTGGCAAAACAGATTAGTTATTTCCCAAGGAATCAGCTGAAAGTCGGACAGCCTAGCGCCTCACCCGGGACGGATTTGGCCTAACCGCGGGAACTGTGTCATCGGAAGGCAGCCCCTCACTTGTAATATCATCTTCGTTCACGATGTCATTTGCTACGCAGATTGAGAGCAGATCCACCAAATTATTTGTCTCAACCATATCCGGGCGAGCCGACGAAAGTCCGAGGGTATAGAGCGGGCTGTCCATGGCCGGCTTTTCGATCGTGGCGGTTGAGGTCCCGTACCAAACTGTGATCCCGTTATCTAAATCAATTAATTTACTGTGAGCGGTCATCTCCTCAAGCGAGCGAATTCCGTCAACCAGTCCGACGACTACCATGTCATATCCGGCCTCGCGTGCCTGCGCGATTGCTCCGAAATTCCCTTTAAAGAACTCCTCCTGCTTCCCGGGCCAATCTTCCCTTGGGAAAACCTCAATAATCGCCGTTTCATTCCGCTTTAGAAGCTGCGCGTGTAAGCGCCACGCGATATCTGTGCCGGTGCTGAGAGTTCTTCCGCCAAAGTTGGAAAGATTTGCCGGTACTGAGAATGGAATTATCCCGATTCGAACCGGTGCTCCAGAATCAAATCGCTGACTTATATAATCCGCCAGCCCTACTCTTACATAAGCATGAGATTTGCAAGGTGGGGTTTGGACGAAAAGCGTCGAGCAGCCGGGGAGTGTGACGACTGCAATAACAAGGGTCAAAAACTTGACAGAGGTAAAACGCATGGAAGCGAACCCAAAATTAAAAAACTTGAATTTATTAGAGAGATTACCCATGGAGAGGTTTAATACTCGCTCTAATCAGAAAGTGTTACTTCAAAAATCAGGCCAAGCTACAAAGGCCATTATTCTAGCTCTGCTTAGCCTACTAATACTTAGCGGCTGCAGCAAGCGCTACGATGATATGCCGGTATTTTTGCCGATCAATCTTGGAGAGTCTGAGAATCAATCAGTGGGGCGCTTTAAGACCTCTTTTGTCGTCGACCAGATCGATTATTTCTATCGCGGGACCGGGAATGGCCCGATCGGCGTGACCACGTTGGTTAATCTGGATGATTTATACAATACCTCTAGTTTCGGGCGTATGTACGCTGAGCAGATGATGAGTGAGCTTGCGATGCGCGGCTTCGACGTGGTTGAGTTGAGGCATGCCGATGCCTTGCAGTTTCTTGCCGACTCTGGAGAGTTTGCGCTTTCTAGAGATATCGGATCGGTGCGTCGAGCAAGAGATCTCTCGGGAGTTGTAGTTGGAACATACGTTGCTTCCCCTGAAAGAGTGTATGTTAACGTGCGAATGATTGATCCTTCAACTTCAATGATAGTTTCTAGCGCCTCGGCAGAGATGAGTAAGACAAAAGAAATCGCTCGAATGTTGCGCGGTGGAAGCTCAATGCCGGTATTGGAGCGTATTCCGGTGAAACACCTGGGCCGCGCAGTATACCCGCTGGCTTATTTCCCGAACCGAGTGGTAGTGCCGCTGGATGATGAGGGAGCGTTTGTTAATCAGCCGCCGAGTCCGGTCTTAAACTATCAAGGTGGAAATCAATTTAGTCAGTCGAATGGTGGCGCTGCATCAGGCGGCGCCGGAGATAGTTTTGCATCATCGCATAGTCAAACTGGTGGATCGGGAGTCTCTGTAGTTCCTCCGCTGGAGCCTAAGTAGTATTAGGCTGCAGCTCCGGAGAGAACCTTTAACCCTGGAGAAAGAATCTGAGAGGCGCTGCTATAATCATCATAGTAGCGCTGCAGTTTTCTTCTAAGCATCAAGCGGGAGCGGTGCAGTCTGGATTTAACCGCCGGAATCGAGAGCCCGAGAATTTCGCCAACTTCCTTATTCGTCAGACCGTCTACGTCTCTTAACATGAAAACGATCCTGTATTCATCAGGTAGGCGGTTAATCGCGCCGAAAACAGTTTCCCTAAGTTCGTTATTCATGGCATGCCGATCGCCGCTAGTGCTCAGATGATCGCCGCGCTCCAGCCAGTTCTTCTCCATGGCCGGGGTGATCTCTTCCATCGGCACATCTTGGTTTTGCTTTCTCTTTCTCAATTTCATGAAGGCAGCGTTGACTGTTATTCGGTAGAGCCAGCTAGAGAAAGCGCTCTTTCCCTGAAAGCCGTCGATCTTACGGAAAACGGTAACGAAGACATCTTGCAGAACTTCTTCTGCGTCCTCAATATTTCGGGTGAAGCTCATAGCCAGGTTAAAGACTTTGGCCTCATACCTAGACACTATCTCGTTGAATGAGTCGATTGAGCCTTTACGGAACAGTTTTACTAGGTCTCTATCAGATGGAACTACTTTACCCTTTTTAACAACGTTCTTTGCTGGGCGAACAACCTTTTTAACCTTAGCAGCCATCGAAAACCCTCCTAAATCAACGCCAAAAAACCGAGCCCCTGAATTTGGCTCGAATCACATCAGTAAGTCTTTTGTTGCTATGAGGGGGAAAACGGTTGTCCTCAAAAGGTAGTTAGTTTGTAAAAGGTTTGTAATAATGCGCCCCCCATTGTAAGAGTACGGAAAACCTGCTTAAAATGTGACGGCGTTTGGCTTTAGGAAGACTATAGGCTTATGAATATTCTCGGAATCTCGGCTTACTACCATGATAGCGCAGCATGTCTAGTAGCAGATGGCGTAATCGCGGCTGCAGCTCAGGAGGAACGCTTCACTCGCAAGAAGCACGATGATGCATTTCCGAAACACGCAGCGGATTTTTGTCTTAAATCTAGAGGGCTAACGATCGATCAGATCGATTATGTTGTATTTTATGATAAACCCCTTTTGAAATTCGAGCGGCTTCTCGAAACTTATTTGACGACTGCTCCTACAGGATTCGGCACCTATGCTAGATCGCTCCCGCTTTGGTTAAAGCACAAGCTTTGGATCCCCGACACAATCAAGCAGGAGTTGGACTTTAAGGGAGAGATCTTATTTACCGAGCACCACCAAAGTCATGCCGCAAGCGCGTTTTATCCGTCCCCGTTTCAAGAAGCGGCGATCTTAACAATTGATGGCGTTGGCGAGTGGACGACAAATAGTTTGGCCACCGGTCGAGGGAATCAACTCTCTTTAATCAAAGATATCAAATTCCCACATTCTTTGGGGTTACTATATTCTGCCTTTACCTACTACACAGGCTTCAAGGTTAATTCAGGCGAATATAAGGTGATGGGTTTAGCTCCATACGGGGAACCGAAGTACGTAAAGCAGATTTACGACCATCTACTTGATCTTAAGGATGATGGTTCGTTCCACTTAAATATGCAGTACTTTGATTATCTCTCCGGCAACACCATGACCAATGATAAATTTGCTGAGCTCTTCGGTGGTGCACGGCGGAAGCCGGAGTCTCCGGTAACGCAGCGAGAGATGGATTTGGCTCGATCGATACAAGACGTGGTCGAAGAGTGTATGCTCAGACAGGCTCGCTTTTTAAATAAGGAGACCGGACTAGACTCGCTTTGTATGGCCGGAGGAGTGGCTTTAAATTGCGTTGGTAACGGTAAGATTTTGCGAGAAGGTCCGTTTAAAAAGATCTGGATTCAGCCGGCTTCAGGAGATGCGGGTGGGGCGCTAGGTGCAGCACTGTGCGTTTGGTACGGATTCCTTAATAAGCCAAGAAATGTTGACGGTAAAAACGATCTACAGAGAAATTCACTTCTAGGTCCGGAATTCTCCGATCAGCAGATCAAGGCGGAGCTTGCTGAATATGGCGCTGTCTGTCACAAGTTTGATGGTGATTCAATTTTTAGCAAGACGGCGGAGCTTTTAGCAGAAGAGAAAGTGGTTGGATGGGTTCAAGGTCCAATGGAGTTTGGCCCGCGTGCTTTAGGAGGGCGTAGTATCCTTGGCGATCCTAGGTCGACCAAGATGCAGTCCACCATGAATCTAAAGATTAAGTACCGCGAGTCTTTTCGTCCTTTTGCTCCGGCAGTGATGCGCGAGCATTGCAGTGAATACTTTGAATTGGA
>CAZJXY010000023.1:0-17258 GCA_964549925.1 uncultured Bdellovibrionales bacterium
AGATCTGCAGTCGTTTCAAGTACAAAGCAAAGCGGCCGTACCTAGGGCTAGGTTACTCACAGCAAAAGATGAGATCTCTAATGCGGTTATATTTTCGTTTAGGAGCTAAGATCTTGAATTTTTAGATCTCACTCAGCTAGTTTTCAAAAAGAAATAATTGGGTATGGACAGATCTGAGAGAAGCACTATATATAGTGCGCTGGAGGTTCATCGGATACAACCTATAGTGGTTTCCCACAGGTTGGATCTCCTCCCTAGTTCGGCAGAGTAAGTCCCTTAATTAAAGGTAATAAGTCGGTCTATCCACAGGCTGGTAGTCCCTTATGCTTTTAATTTGAGATTTAGGTCGTTCGGTGAGTAAAGTCCGCAATTAAATTTTTGGCTACTCAACTTTTCGATTGTTAGGAGAGTTATCAATGCAAGGCGAGCAAACAAGTTCCGGAATGTCTGATTCCCCGAAAGTTATCCCTAGCTCAACAAAAGTTGAACGGGTCGTGGAGTTAAAGACTGCAATTCCAGAACCGATAACCGAATGCACTGTTGCCAAAAGAAATGGAATGTTGGTTCCTTTCCGCAAAGACAGAATTTCACATGCAGTTGAGGCTGCTTTTCGAGCTACAAATTCTATCCCGGCTGCAGAGCCACTCACTGGGGAGATTCATCGTGCGGTTCAAAGCATTACTAAACTTGTAGTAGACGATTGTATGCGTCTAGCCCAGGTCGGAGGATCTCTGACTGTAGAGGGAATTCAGGATGTCGTAGAAGCTAAGATTATGGAGGCAGGCTACCACGAGGTAGCGAAGAACTACATTATTTATCGCGAACAACATAAGAAATTGCGCGATGATTCTCCGCAAAATTTAAAGATTTTGCGTCGTGACGGCGCGACAAGAGTGCGCTTCAACCCGATGAAGATCGCCTCAGCTATTGAGAAGGCGTTTAGAGCATCGCTAAAAATCGAGGGTCAAACTCCAGCCGACACGGTCAACTCTGTCAACTTCGTTACAGGGAAAGTTGTGAGCGAGGTAATGACCCGAGCGAATCAGTCGCTGCCTGTTGATGTCGAGATGATTCAAGACATCGTTGAACGGGAACTGATGGCTGAAGGGTTCTACAAGGTTGCCAAGGATTACATTATCTATCGAGCAAAGCGCGCAGAGATTCGAGAGAAGGTTGAAGCTGATATTGAGCTTCGTGAAAGAACCGAAGAGATCATCGACTCTTCTCCAGGTCGCGAATTTACCGTGATCGGGCGAAATGGAGAAAAGCTAAAAGTAACCGAAGGCGAGCTTCGAAAAAGAATCACTTTTGCATGCAGAGGGTTCGGAGACCTGGTTTCGGTTGAAGAGATACTTCAAAATTCCTTAACCAACTTCTACGAAGGAATGAAGTTAAGTGAAGTTGATACTTCAAATATTATGGCGGCCAAGGCCAAGATTGAAATTGATCCGGCCTACTCGACTGTAGCAGCACGGCTGCTTTTGGACGTATTATATGAGGAAACATTAGGTGTTCGTGCCGATCATTCCAAATTAGAAGAAGTTCATCGAGAGTATTTTAAGCAGTACTTAAATAAGGGCATCGAACTCGATCGCTTGAGTCCGGAGCTTTTAAATTTCGATATCGAGAAACTTGCTCGAGCAATGAACCTAAAGCGAGATCCTGAGTTTACTTATCTCGGACTGCAAACCCTATACGATCGTTATTTCATTCATCATGAAGAAATTCGTCTTGAAACGCCGCAGATATTCTTTATGCGTGTAGCCATGGGATTGAGCGTGAAAGAAGGCGAGCAGAAAAATGAGCGAGCGATTGAGTTCTACGAGCTACTCTCTAGTTTTAGATACATGAGTAGTACGCCAACGCTTTTTAATGCGGGAACCCATCACCCCCAATTGAGCTCCTGTTACCTCTCTACGGTAATGGATGACCTACAGCATATCTTTAAAGTCGTATCCGATGATGCACAGCTCTCCAAATGGGCCGGCGGATTGGGAAATGATTGGACCAATGTCCGCGCGACTGGTTCTAGAATCAAGGGAACCAACGGCCTTAGCCAAGGTGTAATTCCGTTTCTAAAAGTTGCGAATGACACAGCCGTAGCCGTTAACCAAGGTGGCAAGAGAAAAGGGGCAATGTGCGCATACCTAGAGACTTGGCACCTAGATGTCGAAGATTTCCTTGAGCTTCGCAAAAACACCGGCGATGAGCGTCGGCGTACCCACGACATGAATACCGCAAACTGGATCCCGGATCTGTTTATGAAACGTGTTACCACTAACGGTAAATGGACACTCTTTAGTCCGAGCGATGTTCCTGATCTGCACGACCTTTACGGTTCGGCATTTGAAAAGCGCTATGTAGAGTATGAAGAGATGGCGATGAATGGCCAGCTGAAGCTCTTTAAGCAAATCGATGCACTCTCTCTTTGGCGAAAGATGCTTAGTATGTTGTTTGAAACCGGGCATCCTTGGATTACTTTCAAGGATCCGTCGAACGTGCGCTCACCGCAGTCCCACGTTGGAGTAGTGCATAGCTCGAATCTATGTACCGAGATTCTGCTCAACACTTCGCGGGAAGAAACCGCCGTGTGTAACTTAGGGTCGGTAAATCTTGAGCTGCATACTACCAAGGAAGGTTTAAACCTAGAGCTCTTGAAAAAGACCGTTACTACCGCGATTCGGATGTTAGATAACGTTATCGATATCAACTTTTATCCGACTGCCGAAGCGCGGGCTGCAAATCTGCGTCATCGACCGGTTGGGCTAGGCGTGATGGGATTCCAAGACGCCTTGTACGTTCAAGACATTCCCTATGCCAGTCATGAGGCGGTTGAATTCGCCGATCGCAGCATGGAGGCGGTGTCGTATTTTGCAATATTAGCTTCCAGCCAACTTGCGGCTGAGCGCGGCACTTACTCCACCTATCAAGGATCTTTATGGAGCAAGGGGATTCTTCCAATTGACTCAATCGAGATCCTGGCCAAAGAGCGCGGCGGATATTTAGAAGTCAATCGTGACGTTCGACTCGATTGGACCCCGGTAAGGGAGTCCGTCAAAAAGCACGGCATGCGAAATAGCAACACCATGGCGATCGCGCCAACTGCGACAATTTCTAATATCACCGGAGCTACGCAGTCGATTGAGCCGATGTATAAACACCTCTTTGTTAAATCCAACCTCTCTGGTGAGTTTACCGTACCAAATCTGTGGTTGGTCACTAAGCTCAAAGCACGTGGGCTTTGGGATGAAGAGATGCTCGATGACTTAAAATATTTCGATGGTTCGATTATGGAGATCGAGCGCATTCCAGACGACTTAAAGCAACTCTTTTTGACCGCCTTTGAGATTGAGCCGGAGTGGATTATCGAATGTGCAAGCCGCAGACAGAAGTGGATTGATATGGGGCAATCGCTAAACCTCTACCTTGCACAACCAAGCGGAAAGAAGCTGCATGATATGTATCTTTTGGCTTGGACCCGTGGCTTAAAGACTACGTACTATCTCCGCAGTTTAGGAGCTACGCAGATCGAAAAGTCGACCATGGATGTTAATAAGCGCGGACTGCAGCCTCGGTGGATGAAAAATAAATCGGCTTCATCTTCAGTCGTTGTTCAGCGTGATGCCGCTTCAGAAGTTGCAGAGACCCCGAAGCCTAAAGTCTGCAACATGGAGGAAGGTTGCGAGAGCTGCCAATAAACTGCTTTTAAAAATCAGGGAGATTTAGAGATGTTAAACTTTGACGACGTGCAGGGTAATAACGACGATAATTCCGGCAAGAAAAAGATCTCCGGAGTCGAGGATTGCGAGATCTCGCATGGTACGGATAAGCGCGTAAGGGTTTCAGACAAGCGCTTAATCAATAACAATAAGGTCGATGTTAATCAGTTGATGCCGCTAAAATACAAATGGGCTTGGGAGCATTACATCAATGGCTGCGCCAACCATTGGATGCCAAATGAAGTGCCGATGGCAAAAGACATCGAGCTTTGGAAATCGAATAAACTTACCGATGATGAGCGTTTAGTAATACTGCGCAATTTAGGATTCTTCGCAACCGCGGAGAGCTTGGTCGGAAACAACATCGTGCTTGCGATATTTAAGCATGTAACTAATCCGGAGTGCAGGCAATATCTCTTGCGCCAGGCTTTTGAGGAAGCGATCCACACACACGCATTCCATTATATCGTTGAGTCTTTGGCCCTAGATGAAGGTCAGATCTTTAACATGTATAATGAGATTAACTCGATCAACAAGAAAGACCGCTTTGAGATGGAGTTGACATCCGCAATTCTAAAAGATGGGTTTACCACAGACACATTTGAGGGTGCTCAAAAGTTTTTAGAGGACCTGATTGGGTTCTACGTGATTATGGAGGGGATCTTCTTTTATAGCGGGTTTGTAATGATCCTCTCTTTCCACCGTCAGAATCGGATGACCGGTATTGGAGAGCAGTTCCAGTACATCATGCGAGATGAAACTATCCATTTAAATTTCGGAATTGATTTAATCAACGGAATTAAAGAGGAGAATCCAAAGCTTTGGACTGCGGAGTTCCAGAAACATATCGTAGAAAAGATAAAGGAAGCAGTCGAATTAGAAATTGCTTACGCCAAGGATTGCCTGCCGCGCGGCATCCTCGGACTTTCGGCTGCGATGTTTAGGGAGTACGTGCAGCACATCGCAGACCGCAGACTTGAAAGGATCGGATTAAAAGCTCTGTATGGATCAAAAAATCCCTTTCCTTGGATGAGTGAGACAATCGATCTTGGAAAAGAAAAGAACTTCTTTGAAACTCGGGTTACTGAGTATCAGCAAGCATCGAATTTGAAGTGGGATTAGGGGTAGTCACTATATGATCTAAGGGGGCCGCCATCGCGGCCCTTTTTGTTTTTATGACGAAGTATCGCTGAGATTAAGTAGGCGCACCTTTTCGGCAAGCGTAGGATTAGAAAAGGTTAACTCAATCTCTTTTCCGTCCGCTGAGATAAGGGCAATTAATCCAAGAATTGACGCTTTATTAGAGAGTAATTCAGTTAGAAAAAGCGGCAGGCCAAAAATTGCGCGGCCAATAAATGGAAAGGCGAATAGACGAGCAATTACTTCGGCGATGGACCCTGTAAGTAATCCCCCAAATAACGCTGCTGCCAGTGGCAGAGCAAGTCCAAGAGCAGGGTTGGTCGAAGATTGAACTTCTGGTGTGTATGGAAGTGTGATCCAAAAAGAAGCTGCTGCACCAATTATCCCAAAAAGAAGAAGTGGGAGAAAGGTGACAAAAAAGATCTTCGAGTCGCGGGCAAAGCAAGAGGGACACATCTTGGTGCAAAGCGTTACAGTTACGCTCTCGGATTTTCCGTTTCGAGCGATCTGTCGCGAGGCGATTAAGTTTCTAGATTTAGTGCCTGGACCGGAACAGACTAAGCAGCTCTCCGGGAATCTGATTTCCGAAAGTAGGGGTATTTTTAAAGTTGAGCGCATAGAGAGATAAAATAGGCTGGTCCTAGGGAGAAGGAATATAGCCCAGAACGATCATTCATCTTGGTGAAAAAAGTCACAAAGGGGTCATATTTTTGCAAATATTTTGTCTCTTTAAGCATCCTTTTTTCCTGCCGATAGTCATAACAGATATAGGGAGAAGGTTCTCTCCAGGTTTTATAAAGCTGTTTCTAAGGTCCCTCTGGTTTCCAAAAACCGAATGTCCTTTCGATAGCTTAGGTTTTGATTCTCAGTGATAATTCAGTTGGGCGGGCTAGTTGGTTCGCAAGCTCCCAGCAGTTCTGATTTGTTTTAAACATCAGAACGTTTTTAAACCTAAGTAGAGGGAAATATGGTTGAGATAAAGGAAAATAAAACGCAAGCACAGCCTGGTGTAGGTCAAGGGGATGCAGATCTTCACACAAGTAAATTCGAGCGCTTTGCCGACAAGGTCCTACACGGGGCCGTTGCGGTTGGTGCCTTAGTTGGGATTATTGGCCTACTAGGTGGCAGAGCTCGAGCTGAAACAGTGGATCGTGCTAACGCTCTAGTTGCTGGTGGTCGCGAGGAAGCCGCAGCTAAACATGTAGCCAATGGCGTAGATATGAAGCGCGCCTTGGATGCGGGTCCTGAGAAGGTCTTGGCTCAGACATCACCAGGAACTACTTTTGAATTCGAGATGGGTCAAAACTCCCCCAGAGTTTATAAACCTGGAAGCATCGATCCGGTTGCCGCAACAGGGTACGAGATGGTTGATGGAACTCCGGTAAAGATGACAGCCGGGACATCCGTTGATTCGATTGCAAAGTGGGCTCACGTGCTAAGAGAGGGGGTAACTGTCGCTGCTGATGTTGCGGGGACGGTCGCTAAGTTTTTACCTCGGAAGTGATAGCTCTCCTTGGCTTAAACTGAATTACCAAACAGATTAATCCGGTTAATACCGCCATCGCACCCCACTCGTAGACATATCCAAGATGTCTATCCGGTGGGACGATGGTATCAAACACAGGAACTGGGTAATCCCTTATTTTCTCTACTTGATTTTTTTCCAGCCTAGAAGGCAAGAAAAACAACTCCTCTCTACCGGCGCCGGATTTAAGTATTTGAGAAGAGATCTGACTACTATCGGCATTAACGTCCCCCATCACTTCTAAATAGAGCGGATAAATTTGATAAGGAAGCTGGCGCTGCATCAATGGAAGATCAACTCTTAACCACCGATCTACCCAAGTTTTACCGAGACTCTGCTCATCGTCTTTTGGGGCAAAGAGCTTTCTACTGATCGATTCCTTGACCAACCCTTGGAAGCTAACCTTAGACTCTTTCTGGAATTTTACTCTCTTATCTTTTGCCCCATCCGCGAACGGAATAAATCCGCGGTTTACTAACACTAGCTTCTCAAGACCATCAACTTTTAGCGGGGTTATTACAAATACCCCAGGTTCGTCCTCTAATTTCCGATTTTGTAAGACTACCTCATGGGTAAAATCATATTCTCCGCTAACGCTTACTCGTCGATTGAGGATCTCTTCCTGCGGTAGGCTTTTTGAGAGAAGTTCAGAGAGACTAACCACTGGGAGGTTTAGGTTAGCCTCGAGTTTATTGCGCAGCGTTAGCTTAAATTGATACCGCTCCCACTGCCAAAACGAGGCGCGAATCATGAGTGCAATAAGCACCAAGCAGATCGTATTGACTCGCCATGAGAGATAGAGCTTCATTCCATCATTTTGAGCACAGATTACGTGCCTCCCGCAAAGGGAGTGGCACAGAGCGGCTTTGGAGTGTTTTGCTCCGTTTTAGCTAGAGCGATTCTTACGTGCCTCCCGCAAAGGGCGGGAAACTCGGTAGCTTTGGGGTGCTCTTTTCCCCGATTTAGCTAAAAAACCCAATATTTGATAATATTTGGGAGTAAATGTACCTTTGAGCTTCAGATTTCTTAAGTTTTCAAGGCATTTTAAATGCTTAGCGTGGTGGGGATGGGCTATGCCTACCCTGAAAATGTTATCGATAACACCTTTCTTGAGGGGCTAAAGATCGGCCTTAATGCGGAAGCTCTACTTAAAGCTACTGGTATCAGAGAGCGGCGAACTGTCCTTCCCTTAGACTATATCACCCGCACCCGGAATCAAGATTCAGCTGAGGCTTTAGCTATAGCATTACAGAACCCGACAGACCTCGGTGCAGAGGCTTCACAGATGGCCTTAGAGCGAGCAGGAATCAGCGCCGATGAGATCGGGTTGGTTGTTGCAGAGACTTCTACTCCAATTCAGACCACGCCGTCTGAATCTCAACGGGTTGGATGCAAATTAGGGATGAGAGCCCAAGCTTATGATGTAGCGTCTCCCGGCAGCTCGGTTCCTTTGTTTCTAGAAATATTTGGCTCATGGAAAAAGACACTGGTGCCTGACTACGTTCTTTGTGTCTCGACCTCAATTATGACTCATCGAGTGGACTACTCCGATAAATCACAAGCCTCTCTTTGGGGAGATGGTGCAGTAGCGATGGTGGTTTCAACCAAGCACGAAGGAAAGTTAACGTTGAGACAGGGAGTCTTTCAGTCAGACTTGAACAAAGTTGGGGATGACGGCATTGAGACGTATTCTCATTATTTTTCAACTGGAGACACGGCATCGTATTGGCAGAAAGAGGTTAGGGATCTTGTTTCCGGGCTGGTTAATGCGGGTGATTTGGATTTAACAAGAATAAGACTTGTGGCACCGCAAATTACTTTGCGCTTCGTTGAGGAGTTAGCCAAAAGTTTCGGTGTGCCTTCAAGCAATAATTGGCAGAACGTTGAACAGTACGGAAATACAGCTGGGGCAGGAGCCGCAGCAACTTTGGCAATGAATTGGGACAAGTTAAGTGATGATGATATCGTTGTTTTGGCACAAGCTGGCTTAGGCCCTGGCTTAGGCGGCGCTATCCTTTCAGTAGGGAGGAGATAAAAGTTGTTACACATATTAGGGATGGGGTCCGCAAACCCCGATATAGTAATAGATAATCAGTTCCTCGAGTCCTTAGATACCGGGACCACTGCCTCTTGGATTGAGGAAAAGATCGGGATAAAAGAGCGTCGTACGACCTTGCCATTAGACTACATTCGCAGTACGCGAAACCAAGATCCACGTGCTGTAATTGAGGTTGCAACTCATACACCGACATCGTTAGGAGTCGCAGCGAGTAAGATGGCGCTAGCTCGGGCTGGAATTAAAGCTGAAGACATTGGAATGGTGATTTGCAACTGCTGTACTCCGTACCAGACCGCCCCGGCTGAGGCACAACGAATCGGAAAGGGCCTCGGATTAGGTCTGGTTAAGGCTTTTGATGTGTTTACAGCCTGTCCAGCGTTTGCCCTGCACGTTGATTTTTTAAACTGCTATGACGAGGCAAAACTACCCGACTATATTTTGTGTGTCTCAACTGCAACGTTGACCCAGCACGTGAATTATAATGATCGTACAGACGGGGCAATTTGGGGAGACGGTGCAGCTGCTTATGTCGTTTCTCCGCGACACAAAGGGAAGCTATCAGTAAGACATTCGTCATATATTACCGATCCGCTGCGATGTGACGCGGTTGTGGTCGATACGTACGGATATTTCCGTCAGGATGGAAGGGCAGTTAGGAATTTCTCGGTGCTCCAGACCGTAAAATTAGTGAGAGATGTCGAGTCAAAATTCCCAATCGACTGGAATCGGGATATATTTATCGGCCATCAAGCCAACTACACCATGCTCCAGCAGATTATTACTAACCGCGGAATAAGCGAGTCCAACCATTGGCATAATGTCGTATATGTTGGAAACCAAGCCGGAGCCGGAGCACCGGCATCTCTTTCAGACCACTGGGATGAGGTTAAGACTGGGCAAAATATAGTCGTTGCTGTGGTAGGTGCCGGTCTAAGTTGGGGTGCTTTAGTACTCCAAGCTGAGTAGATTCGCCTTTGCCGAAAGATTCGTTTGTCTTTTTTAGAAGAGCTTTCTATAGTCCTCTTAAGCCAGTTTTGTTTGGGCTTAAATATTTTTAGATCGTGATCTGGGGCATGAAAGTATGCGTCTAATTGTTTTGTTTTCTTCTCTACTACTTTGCTTCTCTGTCACTTTTGCGGAAGAACAAGAACCAAAGCGTGGTGTACTTGCTGACGGTACACCGTTTAGAACCGATTCAGAGGGGAACCAAATAATTGACTATATCGCTGAACTTGAAAATTCAGTCGACACGCTGCACCGGCGCGTAAATGGACTGGAACGCGAAGTTGAAACGAAGCAAGCACTAATCGAGCGTCTTCAGGCGAGAGTTGACATAGATGATCGCGCTGAGAGCGGCGGGAGGATCCGTGAGAAGGATCTGGTTGGGACAGAATCAACAAGAGAAAATTTTGCAATTGAACCAGTTGAGGCGCATCCGGAATTGCCTCAAGCGAGAATGCCGAGCGTTGAGGATGGTGAAGTAACTAAGGTTTCGATCAATACCACTAAGCTTAGAGATTTGGAGACAAGAAATCGGGTACTGGAAGATACTAAAGAAACATTGACCCGACGAGCTGAGGTAGTTGAGGCCGAGCGAGATCAAATTCAACAACAATACTTGGATGAAAAGCGCAAATTTGAAGCTGCCCTTGCTGAGCAAGCAAGACGCATATCAGAGCTTGAGGTTACTTCACGTAAAGTTAGCATTCCAGGGGGTCAGCAGCGCTCGGACAATTTGAGTGTGGAAGGGGTCGAGAAAGTAGCTGAGCCTTCAGCGCCTAAAGTTGATATGAAGGTCAGCGTCTCTGAACCCAATCTTGCTGACCCGGAGACAGCAATATTCAAGAAGCCAAATCCGATCGATTGGAACAAGCGAGAGCCGTTATCTGATGATCCTAGGGCATCAATTACTCCGGCGAGAACAAGAGCACTTGAGGCTACTAAAGGAATGGTTAAGACTGAGATCAATACGTTAAGGGGAGAGATCGCTGGTCGAGATTCGCTTTATGAGAAATACAAAGCTGCTCCCTCTTCGTCAGTAAAATTTTCACTTTCAAAACTTGAATCAAAGCGTGGCTACACCCTTGATGAGATATCAAGGCGCTTGAATTCAGCTCAGAGCGTCTCTTCGATATCGGAGTTAAAGCGGGATGTGGCTGATATTAGGCGTAAAGTTCAAGATGACAAAGCACTAATTCGCCGGATGGGAAAGTTTTAAGCCCATAAGTACTTAAAAACCAAGCACTTTTCGGTCACACTTAAACTTAAATTCGCTCCATAACTGTAAGCAGGAGAGATTTTTCTTCTGCAGTTATGTCACAGCCGATTGATCCGAACGCTCAACAACCAGACTTCAAAGCAAAACGGGAGCTTAGTCCAGAGCTACTCGGATCCCAGCTCTTTGGTGCAAGGGAGATTTGGAACGATCGAGGAGATGTTTCGCTGTCATTCACCGCTGATCGGGGGGTTGAGATTCGGTTGCATGCAGGACGAGACGGCGATCAGATTTTAAGAGTTGGTATTACACCGCGTGAAAGAGTAAAGCTCAGCGAAGACATAATAGCGCAGCTCAGCAGTTGCGTATTGTCGGCAAGTAGTGTTCCAGAGAGACTCTTAGCACAGCTTGAAGAAAGTATTAACGAGAGATCACGCCAAGATATTAAGATCGATTTGCATTACGCCGTAAAAAATCATGCAGAAGTAAGAGATAGTGCCACCGGCTTTAGAACTAAAGCTGCAATTCTAGATGATGCCTTCGTCTCTGCTCTAAATCGAAGATTTCCTGACGGCATGAGCGTGAGCTATTTTGATTTCAATCACATGAAACTTGTCAATCAATTTGGACGATCAGCTCAAATCGATCAGTTTATGCGCGATCTTCCTTCCGTAGTTGATAAAGTCTTTGGCAAACTAGATGATTTTGAGGTGATTAGGCTTGGGGGTGACGAATTCTTGATATTTACTGGCCGAGATCTCGCCTCAAAGAAAGCAAACGAGAATTTTAAGCAGGCACTCAGCAATCTTCGGGACAATATGTTTCCTCCAAGTGATCCAATTGTGGCATCAATCGAGCGTGTGGCAGCGCTGAGAGAAGAGGAGAGGCGCTTGAGAGATAAGTACTGGGATCTACACCCCGCAAACGGATCCCTAGATGATTTTCGAGAATGGTTGGTAGAAAACCATATCCGAGAAGAGCAGCATCGAAAAACTTTGCAAGATAATCCGTTTCGAGTGGAACAGACTCAGTTTTTAGTGGCGATGCTTAATATTTTTCGCCTCGAGAATCCGATTACGGGACTTGTCTCTCCACGAATGCCAATATTGAGCGCAAGCTCCGCTTCGATGCAGGTTTCCGATAAAATTGGCGTAGAAGGTATGCTTGGCATAATAAGCGCTCTTGGTAAGGAGGTGAGCGCCTCCAAACGAAGTCAGAGTACTCCGAAAAATGTTTCGGAATTTGACCGAGAGACGCATCGACCATCTAATGAGCAGCTTAGCGAGTATGAGAGCTACAGAGCACAAGTGCAGAGATTTAAGGATAATGAGCGTGCACTGGATCGCGCCCAGTCGCTTTCAGAACTTGGCAAGACTCTCGGTATGATTCGTAGGCTTGAGGCTAAGGATGCAGCGGTTCCAGATCTATTCCGATACGGATTAATCCGAGAGCGAAAAGTGGGCGAGATCCTACAGATCGATCGGCCCGGCATGGCATCGGCGTTCTTTTTCGATATTAGAGGATTTGCGAGTTTGAACAATGTACTTGGTAGCGACATCGGAGATCAGGCATTGCGAAAGATTGCAGAGGTGGCAAAAAAGAGGCTCCCTGACGGAGCTAAAGTTCGATTTGGTGGCGGAGGGATGATAGTTATAATCCCAACAGCGTTAGATCAAGAGGTAATCAAGCAAAGCATTACGGATTGCCTAACTGAGATGAATCAGTACTTAGATCAAGAATTCAACCATGATGTAAGAGTTCTGGCAGAGTATTTAGAAAAGCAAACAGTTGATAATTATGCCCTCTCTCAAAAGCGTTCACTCGAGCAGTTGACGTCTAAATTGATAAGCGAAATGCGTGATCAGAGTCATCGAGACGAACAATCGGTACCCGAAGATGAAGGGCGCGTGGATTCGGCCATGCCTCATTCCATCACACTTATTCCAAAGAGGCTTTGCGTTGAAGCCGACGTAATATATGTGCAAGCTGATCCGGAGCAGAGCGGTGAACAGATGTTCAATCGCCTAAGCTTTCTGCGTGGACGGAGAGAGAGAGCCACGACTCGATCCCAACCCCGAAAGAGCGCCGCATAATAACAGCGCAATTAACAATACCTCACTATCGCCAAAGTTGTATTCAACCAGACCGGCGATCTGCCAAGCCAGTAAGCTTAGCCCCAGACAAAATGCAGTAGTTGAATTTGCGACCGGGGAGTTAAAGTTAGAATCGATTAATCCTCGCTTCAGTATTCTATAGATCCACCAGGCAAAAAGGATCATCCCAATCCAGCCAGTCTCAGCTAAAATATTAAGCAGGTTGTTGTGCAGATGGTTATATCCTTGGGGGATGTTAGGATCGAGCCGATCTAGGATTTCGCCGTTGTGAAACCCGATCCCTAATGGATACTTGGCCGAAAGTTCAAGACCAATCTCCCACATAGTTTGCCGACCGCCAGCCATGGAGAAATTCTTGTAAGACTCAAGTAATCTATCCCGCACTGGCGAGATTAAGCTGGCAGAAATAAGTATTACCAATAGGACCGGTAGGGCATATCGTCTGCCAATCTGCAGCAATAGCAAAGTGAGAGCAAAGATCACCCCAATCCATGGGCCGCGCTTTAAGTTCAGCACCAGCGCAGCCAAAAGCAACGGAATGCAGATATTGGCCAGAAACAACCACAATCTAGCTCGGCTGTCTTTGAACCGAAGAATCTGAATAGTAAGGATCAGAACAGGCATAACGGCGAAGATTACCGCTCGGGTGATTTGGTCAGTGTTTGAGCGCAAAATAAATCCGCAGGATGTAAAAGCGACGAAGCCAAGAGTCAGAGTGAGAAACGCAAGTCGTGAGGTAAGTTGAGCCTGCTGCCAAGAAACGTTGCGTTTAAAATTAGCGAAGAATAAACCAAGTGTAACCGGAATCACGAGAGCCAATTGTCCTGATTCAGTAACTGGACCTACTAACCGAGTTCGCAGAAGAGGGGATATTAAAGGCTCAAACACGGTGTCCAGGGCCGCAATAGACTGCCCCATAATTAGGGCCAAAATTAAAGGCTGTGGATCCTTTTGTCGCACGATATCTTTAGTGACAAAAAGAAGAGCCAGCAAAAAAGCAAGAGAACTGAGTGAAATAAAGCTACGCATAGGATCAATCCCAAACAGTGACGTAACCAAACTAATCATGATCCAAAGTAGGATTGGCTGCTCGGTATGATCAAAGAGGGATTCTTTAAATCGAGAGTTCTGTATTGCCTGAGTAACCATCCAACCTAAAATTAATGGAATCAGTACGGCATAAGCCCAAGAGAGTTTGATTGGAATTACAAAACAGAAAAGTATCAGACCAGCCCAGAGCCATCGATGCTCGACTGCCGCCCCAATAGGCTGGCCGAGTTTGTCTCTAGTTGTGTGGCTCTCTTCATTCTGCTGAAAAGAGGCTTTTAACGCGGTCATTTTATACCCTTCTTGCCAAGAACAAACTCTCGATGGTAGAACAGAGTTAATCTTATGAGAAGTGTTTGCGCCATTGTTATTTTTACATTCAGTGTCTTTCTACTGGCCGCATTCGCGCACGCTGAGCAATTTTTGCGTCCAGAACTCAAAAATTCGATGTCATACTACGATGTAATGAAACTTTGGGGACCTCCCAAGGAAAAAGTAGAAAAGGAATCGAAGCGCGAGGATGTTTGGGTTTATAGCGACTCAAAAGTGATTTTTAGTCAGGGAAAAGTCGTGGCTTGGATGAGACTTGACGGGAGTTCATTGTCGGATGGGATTACACAGGCAAAGGCCGATGATCAAGCGTTAACAATCGAAGGCTTCGGGGATACTATCGATTCGGGTGATGTGAACTCAGTCACGGGGAATGACGAGCAGGTTGAGCAGATCCTAAAAGACATCATGGCTGAACCTGACGGGCCAGCTGCACCGGGGAGTGGCGTAGGGGCTGTCGGCCAACCGCCACCAGCACAAGCAATTAATTAGGTAGCTGTTAGTTTTTAAAAACGTCGACATCGACTGAAGAGCGGTTACTGTGCTCAGTGTCGTCTACAGCGATAACGTTCTGCTTGCTATAGTCGATATTTTCAGTGAACACATCAGCGCTCTTTAGTCGAGTGTCAACCGGCTCGAGATCCTCAGCCTCAATCGGCTTAGAGAGAATCTCAATCATATCTTCGGGTCTTACCGGATTTAAGACGTAGGTGGCGACGGAATCTAAATACTGTCTTACGGCTTTCTTTAGCGCCAAGGCCAATCGCGTTAGGCCTGCACGATCGGAGAGTTCAATTTTTCCCAAGACCAGGCCGTTATTTTGCATCATTTCAATTTGACCTGTTTCCTTGCGATCATTGGCTGAGACGATCAAGGAATAATCGATGCGCTTTGGTGCAAGTCGATCAATTAGTACTAGCTGCACCCTCGGCCAGCCGTCCCAATCATCGACCCAAAGGTCTAAGTGAAATCTATCTCCAAGATTAATTCGCAGAGTTTCCTGGAGTGCTTTTCTAATGGTGTTCATTGCTTCTAGAATCAGATTGTGGCGCATCTCTGCGGCTTTCTCAGCTTCGCTCTGCTGAACGTCGCGCTCTTTTAATTTTCTAGCTATTCTGGTGGCGAACGCACCGACGGTGGACTCAAGATTGACATCTGCCTTCTCAGTCAGCGAGAAATCCAGATCAATTATATTCGCCTTTGCGGTAGACATCAGTTTTACCCGCCAAATCCTAAATCAGATCTCTATTTAGCATCTCAACGATCGAGGATTTACACCCCATATACAGAAAAGTATCGGATATTAGGGGGTAAGCTTGACTAACTGGGGCTAAAAGAAAGGAAATTTTAAGTACGTAGTCCAAAAAATCTTAAGTAATCGTGGCGAACGGATAATTTCTCTAAGAGAATTTCGTAGAAATGGGTGTTCTAGCTGCATTTAGATCCGAGGATTTGTTTTGGTAATGGATGGCCTTAGTGGATTAGTTTACGGAGTTTCCCGGAAGGAGAGTTGGGAGTAGTAGTTTCCGGGGAGTTTCCGCTTAGTTTCCGTCGAAGGGTTTTCGGTTTTCTTGAAAATTGCCTCGGCAAGGTTTTGAAACGTTTGGTCAGGTATATGTTAGGTACACTTTTTGGGGATGACTTCGAGTTCCCTTACTCTGAAGCATGGTCGCTGGGTTTGGCTCGTTAATCGCATAATGTCCTATTGCCATTTTGCTTGGAGGGTTCAATGAAATTTAGTGGTGTTTTATTGGTGCTAGCTGTTTTTCTCGTTAGTTCCGCATCCGCGGCCACGCCTAGCGCGACCTGTGGATGTAACGCAACTCCACCTTGGTTCACCCCCTGGTGGGACGGTCGGTACGATAGAATTATAAAAGCATGTAATCCGAGTTGTGATCCTAGTGATACCTGCAGCATTCTTACGGGTGGCGGAAGCAAAGTGAACGTTAACTGTGCTAAATTGTCCGAAGCGATCTCCGCAGATCCTAATGTTTATTCAGATACAACAGATCCTGTTGTTTGTTCCGAAATAATGGAATAGACATCGTTGCATTTAATTTAGAAATCACAATAATTGTGTGCTCCTAACATTTCGGCCCAATCGGATCGCCGCTACGCTGTGACCGCTGGCCGTAAGCCTTCGGCCGCGCGCTCGCGCCGGTAGAGATGATGGTGACGTCATCGCCTTGACGAAATCTCAATTCTAATTTTAAAAGTAGAGACATTAGGAGTAGGCGCTCGCGCGCTTCGGTAACCCGTACGATTAGGGAATTATGGCGCGGCCCAAAGGCGTCGGCTATGGCCCTCGGTTGGACCGGCGCTTCGCGCCCGGCCCAACCATCGGGCCCACCGAAGCCGCTGTATTGTATTAGGAATTATGCTATGTTGAGTTGCGGCTCGGCCCGGTGGCCGACGCCTTTATCTCTCTGAAGTCTTAAACCCGATTTGGCGCATTTTTGGGGGAGACTTTGAGTTCATAAGTTCTCGGATTGCGTCAAATACGATCCGAAACTGTTTGTCATAGCGCTTCTCTAAATTCTCTAGCTGCATCTTTAGCTCATGGTGTTCTAATAGGATTTTTCGTAAACGCACAAATGCACGCATAATCTCAACATTCACTTTTATAGCTCTTTCGCTACGTAGAACTCCCGAAAGCATTGCTATACCTTGCTCTGTAAAGGCGTGTGGAGAGTAACGTCGTCCAATGCGACCACTTGAGGTCACAATTTGTGACCTCAAATCCTCGTATTCCTCAGGACTTAGCTGAAACATGAAATCATCTGGAAATCTGGAAAGATTACGTTTTACCGCCTGCACGAGGGACTTGGTGGTGACTTGGTAGAGCCGTGCTAAATCGTGATCAAGCATTACTTTGCATCCACGTATTAAATAAATGCAACATTCTATTTGCAACTCAATATTCTCGATGTCTTGGTTCATATATTCTCCCCTCTTAGGTATCGTAAATGACGAGAAAAGGTTTCGTGGAGAGATAACAAATTGATCAACGAGATTCGCGCCCCTATAGATTATGCGGTAATTTAGCGGTATCATTGGGGCGAACTCGTTATCATAACGCTATGTGACCTTAACCGAAGTAAGCCTTATG
>CAZJXY010000024.1:0-17046 GCA_964549925.1 uncultured Bdellovibrionales bacterium
CCATTTATTGTAATGGCCGTCTCTCTTCCTGCGTAACTTAAAAGCGCCTGCCCGGCCAGGGCGGCGGATGCCAGTACACTTCGGTCGTTCGACAAACTTTGTAAAATTTGCTCGTAACCACGAACTCCCCTTGTTTCCGTTAGCGGCGTCACGCTCCTAATTTCCAAAGCAGCTCCCGCGTACGCGGCTTGAGCTGGCTGGATCCTTGGATCCCGGTATTCATCATACACAGTGATGTGTGGTGAGTTGTCGACCAAACGTCGAATGAAGTCATTTTCCGAACCTTGCATCAGGGAGGATATGGCAAGGAAAAAAGAAACTCCCAAAATAATTCCGAGAATGGAAACTAAGCTTTGTCGCCTTCGAGCTAAGATGTGTTTTAGGGCCACAGAAAATAATAGTTTCATTACTTAAGTGTCCACTCAGTCAAATTGGAGCGGATATGTCCCTTTAACTGGGACGCACGGGCAGCATCTAATAGCACCAAATCTTGATCTGATATTCCCGATAAAATCTCGGTTTGATCTATTCCGCGTGCCCCGACCTTCACCTCCTGTGCCACTGCCTGCCCAGATTTCAGAAGGTACACACGATCCTCGCGAATAGTGCCAGACGGAACGAGCAGGGCATTCTCACGTTCCTCTACAATGATATTGGTTTCAACAGTCATTCCGATCCGTAAAGGGGTCTTCGAGTCTAGTCCGATTCGAACTCTAAAACTTCGACCACTCGGATCACCCTTTGGCGTGATGCTTTCAACTGTACTTTTAAAGATCTGACCAGGGAATGCATCTGCTCTGATTAATACAATTTGATTTTGTTTCACCAAAGGTATGTCCTCTTCGTCTACATCGGCTGAGATGCGAAGCACAGAACTGCAGTCCAGCCAAAACACCGGCTGATTAGCCGGAATAAGTTCTCCAACTTCTCCATCCCGGCGAATCACGTGACATTCAGCAGGAGAACGTAAGTTCATCTGATCGATCAGAGATTGCACGCGAGCGACCGCAGCAGCGGAAGCTTCCGCCTCGCTCCGCGACTTTTCTAGATCTTGAGGAGAGATTAATTGTTTTTTTGCAAGCTCAACGTTTCTTTCGTACTCGCGTTTAGCAAATACTGCGCGACTCTGTTCCTCTTTAAGTGAGCCCAAGAGATCTGTCGACTCTAATTCGGCAAGCAACGCTCCGCCCGGGACTTTGCTTCCCTCATCGAAATGCAAAGCCACTAGCCGTGCACTATTTCTGGGAGCAAGCGGCACCATCACAGAGGACTCTACAGTTCCGGTCGCATAGACTGCTTTTACCGCGCGACCACGCTGAGGCTTGATTACTGTTTCGACTGAGGAGAAGAACCAGCGAAAAGCAAATACAACTACCCCCAGGACGATCATAGGGAAAACAATTTTTTTTGACCGGTGCATTTGCATTTTTTAAATGTTCTCGAATTCGAATTTACGGCGAATAGTGAACGAAATCTAACACCAAGGTAAGGAGCATACAATCCGGGTGAAAACGTGCTGCAATCAGAGCAACGGCGAGATTCAACCCTGCTTGAGGGAACCGACGTTGAGATTTAAGGTGGCCATAAAATCAGTTACAACTGCTTTCTGCCTCATTCTAGAGAATTATATTGAGAGCAAAATCAGATCTGTTGTATCTGGAGTCTATCGAGAGTCTGATCTAGGATGACAAACGGCTCGACAGAGGGTGATATCCTGCCCAACAATTTGGTTAAAGCTATTGCTGAGGGAGTTAATTGAAAAATGCTTTGAAAAAGCCAACACCTGCCGGACAACTCGAATTCTTATAGCCGATCTTAAGTCTCGTTGTTTGATGTAGGCCGATTCAAGCGCTATAGGAGCTGCTGATTTAAAAGATCAATTAATTAAAATCTCTAATTTGATTAAAAAATTACATCTGCCTAAAAACGCAAAGGATAAAGCCAAAGTTAAGAAAGCAGCTAAAGATTTGAAGGCAGCGGTAGAAGCGGCTCGAATGTTTGCCAAGGTCGGTACGGGTACTATTCTACTTAATAATAGTAACGTCTCTCTTTCGGGACTTTTGGATAGCTTAAAGAAAAAAGCGTTCAAGGCAGCCAAGCTAAAGGCCTCTACTTTTGCTAAGGACAAAAAGGCCGCCAAGAAATCAAGCTCTGCTGCACAAAATGTCCTCCTAGCCTAGAGAGCAGAAGGCATAGCGGCTGTTTAAATTCACATAGATGGCGACGGAGCCTCTCTGTTGTCGGACGTTTTTCTAAGCCTTGAAGCAGATTGCCTTCAATCTCTAAACGCTTAAATAATTCACCTTCCCAAAGCAAAGCTGCTCTAATACCTTATACCTACTATGGAAAGTGTGGTTTCGGTCGATTTAGCCGCGAAGATATCCAAAGTAGCAAATGTTATCGTTGCTCGCGGGCTTGGCGCGCCAGCGATATTCTTACTTGAGAGTTATAAGCCTCTACATCGACTCGGTCATAACAGTGCGTTAATTAGTATGCCGCTCATTTATCCGCTGGTTGGAAAGGACCTATACAATTCTACCCTTCAACTTTTGGAAGACAACCAAGCAGTCGAATATCTAATTCTAGAGATTGAGAGAGTGTTGAACGACAAGCAAGTAGAGGGTTGCATATAGTCATGGGCGTAGAACATGCCACACCTGGGATGCTTCTTATTATGCTACTCCTGCTTGGGCCGGTCCTCTATTATATCCGCGAGGTACGTGCTGGCCGAAAGCTTTATGTTCGACAGATCGCCGGAGTGGGGGCGATTAATGAGGCGATTGGCCGATCGGCTGAGATTGGGCGCCCGATCTCTTTTACTAGTGGACTGACTGGAATAGGTCCGATTTTGTACGCTTGTCTTGGAATCCTGTTTCACATCGCAAAAAAGGCAGCGCTTTATCGAAGTCGCCTGTTTTTACCGCAGTGTGATCCTCAAGTCATGGCTGTAGCAGAAGATGTGAGCCGTGATGCCTTTAGTAGCCAAGGTAAGTTGAACGACTTTGATAGCAATAATGTGGTGTACCTCTCTGATGAGCAATTTGCCTTTGCCTCCGGTTATATGGGGATTATTCACCGCGAGAACGTTGGAAGTGCTTTTCTCTTTGGAACATTTGCCGCTGAATCGTTGATTTTAGCAGAGGCCGGGCAGATGGTTGGAGCGATGCAGGTTGCGGGAAGTTACAGTCCCGAACAGGTTCCTTTTTTTATCACTGCTTGTGATTACACTCTGATCGGTGAGGAGCTTTTCGCTGCTTCAGCGTATCTTACAGAGGAGCCGGTTCAGCTTGGTAGTTTGTACGGGCAAGATCGAGCTAAGCTACTTCTTTTTTTCATAATCCTTTTGGGTGTTGTCTTTGCCACACTCACATCTATCTGGCCCGAACTCTCTCTCCCTAAAATTGATGCAATCATCAGAAAACCTTGGAGCGAACTATGGTAGTGGGCTCCCGAGATTTTTACATCCGCTTGGTGACCTTCCTAGGAGGTATCTATTTCTTTCTTGAGTTTGTTCTCCCAGAAGAGTTTCTGGGGGTAAAGATCGGAGCTTACCACGAACAGATTACTTTAGGGGTGACTGCAATAGGAGCCTTAGTATTTGGATTGGGACTAATCAATCTCTTACGCTACCACGGTTCAAAGATCATATTCAGACGAAAGGGCGCGCTGCCAGGTGCGGCGCTGCTGATCAGTATGTTTGCCATGATGTATTTAACTGCAGCCGAGTGGTATCAAACTGAGCTGGTAAATAATAAGATCGCAAAGATTAGTAATCTTGGAAGTTTTATTCAAAGAATAGAGGATGATTTTAAGGGAGATCAAGATACTGCTAAACTCGATTTTAGAATTTCAAAATTACTTAGTGCTGCTCAACAGGAAATTTCCAATTCTAACAGCGAAATTCCATCATCCGGAGAAACTTCCGATTGGAAAGAGGTCGACCGAAATTTCTCAGTAGGAATAAAATCTGAATATAGCTCTGCCCTTGAGGCTATCAAGGCCAGCAGCGCGAAGTTTGGTACTCTGACTGATAATGAAACCAAGATCAAAGAATTAACTGCAATGAGAACGTCAATTGAAACCTTGCGGGATAAGCAGCGCGAGCTTTTGATGTTGCAATTTGGGAACAGTCAAATTAAGCAGCTTTATCAATTGCTATATGATGGCCTTTTTATTCCTCTTGGCTCGGCCATGTTCTCATTGCTTGGTTTTTACATTGCCTCGGCAGCATATCGTGCGTTTCGGGTTCGATCTTTCGAGTCTTCTTTAATGATGACGGCGGCGATCTTAGTAATGCTTGGTCAGATTCCTTTCGGGGTTTGGTTGTGGGACGGATTTCCAGGCCTTCGACAGTGGCTCTTAGAGGTTCCAAACTCAGCCGCCTTTAGGGCGATTAAATTCGGAGCTTCAATTGCACTATTAGTAATGGCTTTTAGGATGTGGTTTTCAATTGAATCAGAGAAATTCACCGACTCAAAGAGTAGCAGCGGGAGTGTCGGATGAAGGATTTAAATAGAAGGGTAATCTATCTATTTGTATTTCTTGCGTTGGCTGTTCCGATGGTGCAGCGTTATACCGTAACCCCTTCACGCATGGTTTCGGCTGAGCGGATGTATGAGGTGGTTCAAAACTTAAAATTTGAAGCAGGCGATGTTGCCTTTATCTCTCTAGACTTTGGCCCCAACACTATTGCAGAAAATCGGCCTCAGGCCGAAGTTACTATTGAGCACCTAATGCGACGGCGGGTTCCAATTGTTCTATTCTCACAGTACATTCAGGCCGATCCATTCCTTAAGTCGATTCCGGAAGCGACCGCCGCTCGTTTATCGAAGGAATTTCCGGGTGAGACTTGGCGCTACGGCCAAGATTGGGTGAATTTAGGCTATCGACCCAATAGTGATCTTTTAATTCAAGGATTACCAAAGGCTGAAAATATAGCTGAATATTTTAAGCAAGATGCGTTTGGTACTCCGCTTAACCAAATTCCGGCGTTTAAACCGATCAGGGGGTTTAAAAACTTCAAATTATTGGGGCAATTTACTGGTTTGACCGGAACCTTCGCTACATTCGTACAGTTCTTTCAAACCGAAGATTTCCGGCCAACTTTCGTACATGGTTGCACATCAATCACCACACCTGAGGCATATATTTACTTAGACTCTGGACAGCTTAGTGGGTTGCTCGAAGGTTTGGCTGGCGCCGCTTGGTATTCGAAATTGCTAAGTGACAAGTTCTCAAAACGTTCGCCTGATGATGCTTTGTTGATAAATACCGGTCTTGGAATTGCGCAACTGATCCTGATACTGCTTATCGTGCTCGGCAATCTCCAATTACTATTCCGAAGTTGGAGGAGAGTATGATTGGATTTCAAGCCTGGAGCTTAGATCATTGGACGGTGCTGTTGGGTGGGATTTCGACGCTCGCGATATTTAGCTTTCTAATTAAAGAGAATCCAGCTTACAGGTTGTTTGAACATATCTTTATCGGGATTGCCTCGGGACTCGGTGTTATTCTCGGGTTGAGAAACTTTGTTTATCCCCAATTTATCGTTCCGATTCTAGGATTAGACATCGTTACTTATCCGGACGGCACCCTTTCTAAGGAATATAACCCTTACTACCTATTGTACCTAGTACCGATGGCCTTCGGTTTACTTTTCTATACGATCTTTATTCCGCGATATAGCTGGCTGTCAAAATTGGTAATCGGGTTTCTTCTAGGAGTTTCAGGCGCTCTCGCCTTTAAGGGATTTTTTGCTGAGATGCTACCGCAGCTTTCGAGCAGTTTTAAGCCATTAGTGGTTTTTAGTGGGGATAGCATTGAATGGGGGAGAACTCTTAGCAACTGTGTATTCGTTTTTACACTTCTTGCTGTGATGTACTACTTCTTTTTCTCGTTCAAAGTTGAGAGTAAGGCGCTTCAGAAATTTTCGCTCTCCGGCCGATGGTTGATGATGGTTTGCTTTGGCGCCTTTTTCGGTTCGACGGTTATGGCTCGTATGGCGCTTTTGGTTGAGCGCGTGCAGTTTCTCTTGGTAGATTGGTACGATGCGTTAGGTAAAGCATTAGGATGAAGACGGATCCTAAAAAACTTAATACTGTGCTTGTAACTGACTGTGGATCTACCACTACTAAGGCAGTTCTATTTGAAAATACTAAAGAAGGATGGCGCCAGACGTTTCGTGGGGAAGCACCCACCACGGTAGAAAATCCAATAGCTGATGTCACCGTGGGGGCCTTAAACGCATTTTCCGAGGTTGAAGAACTAAGCGGTAGAAAGATCTTAAATTCGAAAGCTGGCAGCAATCCATTCATCGAAACCAAAGAGAAGCGATCTGAGGGGATCGATCTTTATCTTTCGACCAGCTCGGCTGGCGGGGGATTACAGATGATTGTCGCAGGTGTTGTTCGGGAAATGACCGCGGAGTCTGCTCAGCGCGCAGCCCTTGGCGCGGGAGCGATAGTACTTGAGACCATCTCTGCAGACGATGGCCGGGAGGACTTTGAGCGAATAGAAAGGATTAGACACTTAAGGCCTGATATAGTGCTTATTACCGGCGGGGTGGATGGTGGAACTCGGCATCATGTAGTCGAGATGGCTGAGCTACTCCTAGCCGCTGCTCCAAGACCAAGATTCGGAGATACGCTGAAATTGCCGGTGATTTACGCCGGAAATAAAGACGCCGCCGAAGAGGTATCTCGCATCCTGGGAGAAATGGCTCATGTTGAAGTGGTAAGTAATGTCCGCCCAACTCTTGAGGAAGAAAATCTCACGCCGGCAAGGGACGCCATTCACGAATTTTTCCTAAAACACGTAATGAGCCATGCACCAGGTTATGGAAAACTTTTGGCTTGGACTCCAGTTCCCGTAATGCCGACCCCGGGGGCTGTAGGAGACATGGTGCTTGGATTCGCTACAAGTCGGAAGCTTCAAGTTCTTGCGGTTGATATTGGAGGTGCCACAACCGATGTCTTTAGCGTGTTTAATAACCCATTTACCAATGAGCCCACGTTCAACCGCACGGTTAGTGCCAATCTGGGGATGAGTTATTCGGTAGCAAACGTTTTAATTGAGGCAGGAACGTCGAATATCTCCCGCTGGCTCCCATTTAAGATGGATCAAGGTGAGATCCATGACCGTCTGAGAAACAAGATGATTAGACCGACATCTATTCCACAGACTTTAGAAGATCTCATTCTTGAACAAGCTGTGTGCCGAGAGGCACTAAGATTATCCCTTATTCATCATCGCTCACTTGCCGTAGGGTTAAGCGGCGTGAAGCGCCAGCGCGGAATCGCCGATATCTTCGCTCAAAAGTCAAATCGGACCGAGTTAGTTGATATGATGAAACTGGATCTAGTAATCGGTTCAGGTGGTGTCTTGAGCCATGCGCCTGACCGTCGAAGCGCGATGCTAATGATGTTAGATGCCTTTGGACTCTCGGGGATCACTCAAATCGCAGTAGATTCGATATTTATGATGCCACATTTGGGTGTTTTTGCTTCGGTGCACAAATCTGCAGCCGAGGATATCTTATTAAAGGACTGTCTAATTAATCTAGGTTTTGCGATTGCTCCAGTTTTTTCACCTAAGCTGAAACGTACCGAACTTGCCGATGTATTTGTAAGTGGAAGAAAAATCGAGTCGATCCGCAGGGGAGAAGTGAAATTAGTGCGGATCGATCGCGGCTGCAAGGTACAGCTCAAAGTTGAGCCGCGTCAAAGTGGTGTAGATCTTGGGGCAGGAGAAGGTAACACTATTGAACGGGAGATCGAAACCGGAGAGGTTGGAATTATTCTTGATGGCAGAAATAGACCGATTGAGTTTGCCGAAGCACCGGACCAACTAATGGAGAAGCAGCAGCAAATTTATAACGCATTGGGACTGAGATTTAAATGAGTCAGGCCTTTGTACCTGGACTAGAGATTACCACTTCGACTACGCTTCGACGACGACGCGAACTTCCACTCAAGGGCAAAACTCTGGTCAAGCTTGGAAGCCAAGTTAGATCCTCTGATTTGGTTGCATCTGCCGAGCTTCCTGGCGATCTTAGAATACTTCGGCTACCGGAAAAGCTAGGGATAGAGCCAGTTGAGCTTCTCGCCTTGCTAAAGACCCAGGGGATCGCTGAGGGGCAGAGTGTAAAAGAGAATCAGCTGCTTTGCGAACATAAAGGATTGTTTGGGCTCTTTCGCACTACCTTTAATGCTCCGATTGAGGGGCGAGTAGAGTTTATCTCTTCAAGCAGTGCTCATATAGGCCTACGCGAAAAGTCGCGGGAGCTTCAAATTGATGCCTTTATTTCCGGGAAAGTGGTTGAAGTAGAAGAGGGACATTCGGTGACTATCGAATCCGAAGCTGCTTTTGTTCAGGGGATCTTTGGTGTCGGGGGAGAGCGGCGTGGAGAGATCTCATTGCTAAAAGTTCCTGCAAATCAGAAATTAGACGGGGGTCATATACCGGAAGATGTGGCCGGCAAAATACTGGTTGGGGGAATGTTACCTTCAATTGAAGCCATTAAGAAAGCAAGCTTACTCGGTGCTAAAGGGCTGATCGTTGGCTCATTGGATGACAAAGCGCTGACCAGTTATCTTGGATATGATCTTGGGGTTGCGCTAACCGGAGATGAGAATATCTCGATGACTCTAATTATCACGGAAGGGTTCGGAGAGCTTCCGATCTCTCAAAGAGTTTTGGATGTGTTGTCAAAATTTAATGGCAGGGAAGCATCAATAAACGGTGCGACCCAGGTAAGAGCGGGAGCAATTAGGCCAGAGATAATAATTTGTAGGGGCCAAGAACAAAGGATCGAGCGGGAGTCAAAGTCTAACACTGATAAGTCTTTATCAGTTGGAACTTCTGTGCGCATCGTTCGCGTTCCGTACTTCGGAAAGCGTGGTAAGGTAATTGAGCTTCCCCATGCGCCGCAATTAATCGAAAGCGGAGCGGAATGCAGGGTGGTAAGAGTCCAACTCGAGAGTGCCGAGGTTGTAACAGTACCTCGCGCTAATGTTGAAATTACCTAATATTTTCAGGGCGTTAAATGCCGATTCGTTATCTTTGAGAGTCCGTATATAATAGTAAAGCTATCAGGGGCCAAGTTAGTGGTAAGTTTATGCCGGGAGCGCTTCTCCTCACGCCGCCTACTACCCCAGAGTCGACTCGCCAAGCCGAGACGATTCCGGTTGCCTCTGCCGAATCCCTTGAGAAGGCGCCGCTTCCGGAGGAGAAAAGCCGAATAGCTGCTAGGTTATCAACTAGAATATTTTCTGCAATGCATAGCGGAGTCTGGGGTGTTGGGTCAGACTTTAAATCCGTAGTCGAGACGCTTCTTTCATCACCACAGGGTTTACGCAGAGAGATTGTTTGGTGCTACAAGGAGCACTACGAAAGAGACATGATTAAAGACTGCCGCAGAGAGTTTTCTAGTGAAGAAGCTGTGATCATAGGGGCGTTGATTCGCGGCAGTGATATCACTGCGGCAGCAGCACTGATAAAATATGCTACATCCAAGATTATAACTAATCGTGAAATTGTCTTTAATGTCTTAAGTCAGTTCGACAAAGATAATCTGCAAAAAGTTTCCGATTGTTTCGATCGAATGTACGGCCGGTCGCTGAAAAATCACCTATCCGAAAAGTTCAGTGGCTGGGAGCTTAGGGTACTTTACTCAATTCTAAACGGCGATAAGCTCGGAGCTCTCGTCAATCGATGCCACGCGGCGATTCACAAATTCATGCCGGATAGCGAGGAGCTTCTAGGGGTAGTCTTAAGCCTTTCGGATAGCGAGAAGCAGCAAGTCGCTGCTCAATATCTTGCGCTGTATAAAAGAGATCTGACAAATGATGCTGAACACCAACTTCCAAAACTTTGGGCGGAAGCTTTTAAGCACGCTCTTCAAGGGCATGAAGTGGCAGCCCAAACACTTAAATTGCAGAGAAATGTTCGATTAGTTTTTGGTTCTGCGGAGAAAATCGCAGAGTGCTTTATCGGAAGGAGTAATGAAGAGAGAGAGCGGCTGCTTCAGGGCTATCACGATCAAACTGGGACTAAATTATTGAAAGATCTTGAATCAGTTCTTCCAAGATTTGAATTTGATCTGGTTTCCTGTGCGGTAACAAAGGGTGTGGTTGGAGATATTGAGAAACTCACATACCTATTTCAGAGCGGCTGGGCAAAATTTTCTGAGTTAATAGAGATCTTCCATCGCTACTCAAGGGACGAAATGCGTGGGGTCCGGAGCGGCTATCGCGCTCATACTGGAAGGAGCTTGCAAGATGAAATCAACGACCATTTCGGTGGGAGAGATCTAGTTCGTCTTAGATTATCTCTTTACGGGAAGCCCCAGGATCACTCTGATGAAAACAGGCGTCTTAACGTCGAGAGAAAACTTGAAGAAAGGGGGCTTGGCTACCTATTGACTATGGGATTATCAAGCAAGGGATGGCGGCTGATGAATTCTTCTGAACGCTTATCAGGTGTGGTTGAGATTGAGGCAAGCTTGGCCACTCCTAAACAGCAAAGCGATGTCTACCTAGGACGAAACTTAGAATATGTCAGAGCTGATCTTGATGAATTACAAGGCGCAAAGGACATCGTTGTCAATCGTGCGGCGTCTATAGCCGCTTCGACTATTGGAGCTGCAGCATTGATAGGGGGATTGTCAATTCCAGCGCTTGTAGCCACCGCGGCTCTAGCCGCCGGGGTTGGATATCTCGGGACAAAAGTCATCTTGCGTGGCTCGTTGTACAATAAGGAGAATACTGAGCGAGACTTCGCCATCGGAGCAATTGAAGGGGCAGTCAGTGCAGTAGCGGTTGGAACCGGGCAGTACCTTCACTCTGCTCTTGGTAAGGCCGGTAAAAGCTCTGCCCAGGAACTACTGAAAACCGGAATAGGAAATACGATCAGCGGGGGGCTCGCTACGGCTGCCGAGGGCGGGGTGACAACTAGCTTCCAAGGTGCAGCATTTGGATTAATTAAGAACTTGATAAGCAGGGGTACCTGGCAGGGCGGAGTAGTGGCTGGGCTAAAAAAAGTAGGAATTTCATTTGTGACGGATGGCGCAAGCGGAAGTGTAGGTAAAATGGGGGCGATGCTCGCTAGATACCGACCAAAGTCGCCGCTTTCAATGAGCTAAGTCAGTTGGAGATCAGCGAACGTTGAGCAGTCGGGATGAATGTCCTTCGATCATTTTCAGCAGTTATCGCGTCTGTCCCCCAATCATGCGGGACAACTTCTGAGTTAAAGGGGAAACGACCCTCGTCATTTGGGTTATAGGTGTGGCTTGTGATGTAAAAAAGATGAGCTTCCTCGGATTGCACTCTGCAGCCATGTAAGACTCCAGGCGGAATTCGAACGCAGACCTCGAGTGATTGTTTACTAAAACTACCCGACTCGCCCATTTTAAATTCCAGCTTAGTTTTGTAGGTTGGAGATTCTGCTCTGTTATCGTAGAGCACCGTCAAAATCTCTCCAACTGGCAGATACCACCAGTCAGTCTGAATGTGATGATAGTGCCAAGCCTTCACTACATTTTTGGTCATCTTGCTATGGCTCCATTGCCCGAAACAGCTTGGGCCGAAGAACGGATCAGTGACGCGGACGACCTCTCGAAAGAAACCACGGTCGTCGGGAAAAGTTTTAAGCGCCTTGAAATGGACTCCATGAATCCGATCGTTTGGAGGAATTGTGCTCATAGGGTAATTCGATATCAATACATCAACTGATGACTATTTTCAAACGCTCAAAGTTCATTCGGCGTGCAGATCCAACTAGTTTCTAATAGAACCCGGTCACCGGATTTAACCTGATCCACACCAAACAATACACCGGAGCCTAGGATCAGCGCTGAATATGGTGGAATGGTCGGGAAGACGCGCGCTACATTTCCCTCTAAGTATAATTCTCCTCCTCGAAAATGCTGGGAGAAATTAAAAATTACGCGAGCCAGGTCAGGTGAATTTTCAAGAGCTGCTAAGGATGCACTAGGTTTAATCATGTGTGCCAGACACTCACTCGCGGTTAGTTGCTGCCCAACAATCGCAGTTAAGTAGTTGACTGAGTCAGGATGAAAAAGCATCTCCAAAATTAGCTTGGAGGCACGTGAGCTATTAGTAACAACTCCGCCTTTGCACAGTTGAGCCACTAAGTTAATTGAGTCGTTCTGAGCTCTCGCTTTAAAGTGCAAGTACTCACAGGCGATTTCCAAAGTTCTAGGATTGAGCGCGGGGTGAAGCTCCAGATCTTTGACTATAAGCACCTGTTGATCAGTGAAGCATTTGTGCAGGTCGCTTAATGAGCGAATCTCGGTTTTTAAGGGATCAGACAGCATTACTGTGATACTCCCAATTCGTGACCTTATCTCGACGTTGCCCTTCTTAATCGATCCATTAATGCGATACCGATCCCCTTTTCTTCACATCGGTCGACTAAGATCAAGTCAAGTCCTAAGAGATCTTGCTCTCGTATCGCCTTATAGAGATTGGCAGCGATCTCCTTCGGGTTTTCGTCGCTGCTTAGCGTATTAATTGCGTCAAAATCATAGGGTAATTCCCTAAAATCCTCACGAAACTTTATCAATCCAATCGCGCCGTGTAATTCTGACGGGTTAATCTCATCGCTGAAGCGCAACCGAGTTTTCGGAGAATAATGCTTCTCGAACATTCCCGGAGCGGGGAGTGCCGCTACGGCGTCTGTAACCTTAGATCCATCCGATACGCATTCACCAAGAGCCTCCTCAATAAGTTCCCGGTGAATTAGACCGGGGCGAAGAATTTTAGGTTGGGAGCCAACAAGCGAGAGAACAGTCGATTCAATCCCAACCTGGCACGGCCCGCCGTCTAATATCAGTTCAATCTGTTTCCCAAGTTGATCGTCGACATGTTTGGCCTCGGTGGGGCTAACGTAACAGAAAGGGTTGGCACTGGGGGCCGCAATCGGAATTTGGGATACCCTAAGCAATTCAAGTGCAACCGGATGAGACGGTATTCGCAGGGCTACAGTCCCTAGTCCGGCAGTTACGCTTTCAGGAACTAAATCCTTCTTTGGTAAAACTACCGAGAGTGGACCAGGCCAAAACCTTGCAAGCTTATCCAATTTAGTTCTGGCAAGTGTCGTGTCAGCGAGTTTCTCAAAATTTTCAATCGATGAGAGATGTACGATTAATGGGTCACTAGCCGGACGGCCTTTTACTTTGAATATTTCTCTGACTGCTTGATCGTTAGTTGCATCGGCCCCAAGTCCGTAGACAGTCTCTGTAGGGAACGCCACTAATTTCCCCTTACGAAGCAGTTTTGCTGCCCGAGCGATATTCTCAGGGGAAGCCGGCGCAATCATAATCTTGGTATAAGCTTAAGGTCTTAGAATTTCGAGAGAGTTGTCTTTCTTACAGCTATCAAAGCAAGATCCAACTCCATTAATTGAATCTGTGGTAAGATCGTTTGGCACAAGTTCACTTAGCCACTTAGTATCACAATTTGAGATACACTTTTCATCGTAAAAGTTAGGTCCAAGAAGTCCAGGTGGGTTGTTACCATCGACTTGGGTGTTGGCTCCTATGGTCCAGCGTTTATAGGATAGCTTTCCGACTTCAGTTCCCTCGCAAAATGGATGCTTGGCCGAAGTGTAAAAACAATTTGTACGGGCGACTCCCGAGGAGGAAAAGCACTCTTTAATCATCTCGGCGCACTGAACCTTCGAACCGGAATCGAGATCCAAATCTTTATTTTCAGCGTAAACTACCGAGGTAAGACAAAGTACGAGGATAACTCCAATCAGCTGTTTCATATAATAATCCAATAAAAAGGCGGCTCAGAATAAATATAAATAACCGCAGCGCATCTGATAAATTCCGTGACTTGGGCTGAATTGTAACACCGTGGGGTGATCTAGCCAACTACATGGGGGGTCGAAATTTGTCGTATTTCCCCTTGTGATATTATATACTTAACGCAGTCGCTGCAAAATTCTGGTTATGGCGACAAGTTAGGGATGTTTGCGCGATTCGATGGCTTTCAACGCCGCCGCGGCTTAACTGGGGGATATTGTATCGATCGGAACACAGTCATCTCCTCATCCGTAAGCATCAGTTGGCCAAATGCATTAGCACAAAGCTTTATCATGATAGAACTTACACTGCATTCGGAGGGCTACAGGCCCGGTCAACTTCACATTTGCGTCAATCCCAGCTACAGTCGCCTGAGATTAAACTTTAACTGGAGATAATATGACCAGATTTTTTATGTACGGAAAGTACACTGTAGATGGGATTAAACAAATCAGTAAGTCTCGTACCGGAGAGGTAACAAAGATTCTCAAGCAATGTGGTGGAGAGATTTTTGATGGCTTTGCAACGCTTGGTGATAAGGATCTTTGTCTAATCGTAGATCTTCCGGATTTAAAGTCCGCCATGCGTGCTTCAGTATTACTAACTAGAGCGACTGGAATTGGATTTTCTTGTGTTCCGGCAATTACCTTTGAAGAGTTTGATAACCTGGTAGCATAAACCGGTATTGTGTACGGCACATGGGAGAACTATGTGCCGTTTCTTCACCTACTTGCCTGGCGAGCCTTCTGACTCGCTTAATTGATCTCTAATCTTATTGTATCCATTTAATGCCGCAACTTTGTAGCAGGTCGAAAGAGTTGGATAATTAAATACATTATTTACAAAATATTTCAGTGTACCACCGAAGGCCATGACTGCTTGAGCTATATGGATTAGTTCTGTCGCGTTTTCCCCAATTATATGCACTCCAAGAATTTCTAGAGTCTCTCTGTGGAATAAAATTTTTAACATACCACTCTCGTCTCCGACTAGAAATCCCTTAGTAACTTCGTTGTAGCCAGCCACACCGACTTCGTAAGGAATCTTTGCTTGGGTTAGTTCCTGCTCGTGTCTTCCGATGGTTGCAATTTCAGGGATAGAGTAGATGCCATACGGAAGTAAACGATCAACCTTCTCGGTTTCAATCTTGAAAGCGTGACAGATTGCAACTCGACCTTGCTCCGCTGAAGTCGAAGCTAAAGCTGGGAAGCCAATTACGTCTCCGGCGCCATAAATATGTTTTTGTTCTGTCTGAAAGTTTTCGTTCACAAGCAGTTTGCCGCGTGGACCAACTTTAATTTTTAAGTTCTCAAGTCCGAGGTCGGATGTTGCGCTTACTCTGCCGGCAGAGAAGAGTACAATTTCTGAAACCAAAACCTTTCCGCTTTCTAACTTGGTAGTTACCTGGCCATCTTTGCGCGCCTGGCAGGTAACTACCTGTTCTCCCAGTTTAAAGGCTACCCCCATGCTGCGTAATCGATAGAGTAGGCAATCAATTATCTCTCGATCGATAAACTCAAGTAGCTTGTCTCGTCCATCAACTACTGTAACAGCTGTACCAAGCGCGGAAAACATTGAGGCGTATTCCAACCCGATAACACCACCCCCGATAACCGCCATCGAACGTGGGATAGTTTTCATTCTTAATAGATCATCGCTATCAAATATTGACTCACCATTGAACTGAATCCCGGGAGGTCGATGCGGTTCAGCTCCTGTGGCAATAAGAAAAAAATCGGCCGACTTAACCAACTTACCATCCTCGCTTTGTATCTCGAGGGCGTGCGCGTCTAGAAAACGTGCCGATCCTCTAAAGAGATCAATGCGATTTCTCGCTAGTTGATCGCGTATCGTGTTAATCTCATTCTCTCTGACAAAATCAGCGCGAAAGATGAGATCTTCCATCGCGATCTCAGATTTCACGCGGTAGCCGGAACCATACAGGGTACGTTGTCTATATCCAGATAAGTAAACAACTGCCTCGCGAAATGATTTGCTTGGAATGGTGCCGGAATGGACACAAGTACCACCCACACTCTCTTGTCGATCAATTAAGGCCACTCTTTTTCTAAGTTTAGCAGCTTGAATAGCAGCCTTTTGTCCTGCTGGTCCTGCGCCAATTACGATCAGATCGTATTGATCGCCTGACTTTTGGTTCCTTCTTGCAGCCATATTACATGTCACAAAGATTGTGAGAAGCGCTTAGTATTCTGTTCCATAGATACATTAGGATCGAAGCATGAGGCTAGATGTCTTAGAAAATAAAAACCGGGCTTTGTGGCAGATACGCATTTATTATTCAGCGTGACTAAACCATCAGAGACGAAAGTACTTAGGTTCCTCGTGCCCTGAGTAAATATAGCTTCAACCTCAGCAGAACCTGGGAATCTGGATTTTAAGCTGTTCAGATCGACTTTTCGGTCGCACATAATCCTCTCAATTATCTCAGCCCGAATAGCGCTCTCTCCGGAGCGTTTACACTGCTTTGAAATTGGGAGCTTACCAATACGTAAGGCATTGCGATAATTCTCGAGGTCCACTTCGTTTTGAAAAAGAACTCCACCAAGGTCCGAAATGCTAGAAACACCCAAGCCAAGAGTGCCACAAGCGGGAATTGTCGTATATCCCATAAAGTTTCTACGTAGCTGTCCCATCTTTTGAGCAATCGCCAACTCATCATCCGCAAGAACGAAATGATCAAGGCCGATGAACTCATACTTGGCTTGCTTGAACAGTTCCTCTGCGATTTCAAATAGTCGGATTCTTTGATAAGGGGAGGGGATGGGGTGTTTTTCAAAAACGTTTTGTACCTTATGAATCCAGGTTACGTGTGCATAGCCGTACATTGCGATTCGAGCGGGACGCAGTTCAACCACCTTCTCAATAGTAGATTTGAAAGACTCGGAGGTTTGTGCTGGTAGCCCATAGATTAAATCAAAGTTAATCTTTGTAAGCCCAACGTCCCTAAGCTGTCTGACGACCCTTGTTACCAATTCCACAGGCTGGACTCGGTGCACAACATCTTGCACGATAGGATCGAAGTCCTGCACGCCAAGGCTTACGCGGTTAAATCCAAACTTTGCGAGCAGCGAGATCTTTTCTTGATCGATCGTCCGTGGATCGATTTCAATGCTCTTTTCGGCCCCCGCCTTAACACTGAAGTGGGAAGTAATTAAGAGCAGTAGAGACTCAAGATCTTTTGCTGAGAGATAACTTGG
>CAZJXY010000025.1:0-17040 GCA_964549925.1 uncultured Bdellovibrionales bacterium
ATATATACTGAAGCATTTCGCAAATACAGCGGGATCTCTTTCGGACTGACTAACCCCTTCCAATGTATGCGAGAAAGGCAGTCCTTTTTTTGTGCCAGTTCGATCAGTTGGTTAAAATATCCCTCCTCATATCGACCACATAGAATTAGTTGGTGATCCCGCATGCGCGGCTGCGCCAGAAGCTCAATCAACAATTCGACTCGCTTTCTTGGGATTACGCTGCCGACAAAAATTATGCTCTTTTCCGGAAGTGTAAGGTTGTTTGAGAGCGCGAAAGTCCTCACCTCGGCATCCGAAAAATTCGGCACCTCAACTCCATTTGGAATTGTGATTAACCGCTCTGGAGGTAATTTATACCAGGCCAGGCTGTCTTGAATTAATGCTCGATTTACGGAAGTAACAGCAAACGCACGCTTAAGAACGGGTTTGAGGAAGAGCCTGAACAATCTGGATTCCAGGAGGCGTGCATCTTCACCCCGTAACGTTAATACGTATGGTAGACCAGTGAAGATGCTTGCGAGCCAGGCCACCACACCGGTAAAAATCCAGTTTGCGTGGATTAGTTCGAAGGAGGATGCTTGCTTGATCGTTCTGATCGTAAAGGCAAGCAAAAGCATGGGAACTTGAAAAATTAGTAGAGGCCTGGCTTTTAAATTAGGAACGATTCCAGCACCAAAACAGAGCTTGCCCCTGCTAATTAAGCCATAGGGCACACGCTCGATGCGGAATGAATTCCTTGTTTCAATTCGAGGCTCTTTGAGATCGAGTGGTACTAAAACTGTCCCAGTCACACCAATCTTTGAGAGACCGTCAACCAGCCTGCCTACGAAGATTCCAGCATCATCTGACTCGTGGCGCGGAAACGATGTGGTCAGGACGCACAGTCTCATTATTGCCCCGCAGCTTCGATGACTTTCGTATCGGTGATAGCTGCTCGCTCTATTTGCCAGAGTGAGTATGGTCCGTGGCTAGAAATTGGTCGTAGGTGCTCACGCTCAAATTGATTCCAAATAACCTTTTTGTTATCCGTTAACAATTCATCAAGCGTATACTTTATTCTGCCTCGATGAGCTAATAGATGATTCGCGCCAGCAGCCCTAAATTTCTCTACCAGCTGATTAGCTGACTGCACTGACTCAAGCCAGGAAATAATAACCTTTCCAGAGTCGTAGTTGCCTCGAACACAACGCTCGAATAAATAAAACTCATTCCCCGTATAGGCAAGAAATACGCAATCTTCGGGCTTAAGATTGCGATTTGCGAAGTCAATTAGTGGATACGCGGGAACATGGGCATAGAGATAGTCTCGCTCGGACTGATGCTGAAATATGAATCTCAACGAGTCGGACTTTTTTATCTGATTGTAGCTTTGATGCAATGCCCAAGTTAAGTGTACAGTAAGAATGAGTAGAATTAAGTCCTTCCTCGATTTTAATCTTAAGACTTGACGAATTCCATCGATGCCAAAAATTGCAAGCGCTGTCGTAGGTATTAGGATCGGTGCCATGTAGCGCACACGAGCGGCGGAGTAGATAATGGCGAGAGAAAAATAACAGCAAGAGACCAGCAAGAGGTACAATACCGTTGGTGAACGCCAGGCTCTGATGAGCGGAATAAAACAAAGCAGTAGTATTGGCGATAGGACGCCGTCAAATTGCCTGGGATTCCCGTCTTCTCCGAAAAGGATCATACGGAACGGAATTAATACTATATCTTCCCAAGTCTCGTCGTATTGGATCATTCGCAACTGCAGTGGTTTTGGAGAAGGACGAGTTGAAGTGATCGCTGCCGGACCAGATCCAAAAAATCCTTTGTATAGCGGGTAGACAGGGTTGAGGACCCAAATACTGTTTTTTATTGCCCAAGGAGAAAAGACCGCCAAACCCACTATCAGAATGAATAAAGGTCCAGCTATAGATTTGGTTAGCGAGAAGCCACTTCTGAGGGCGTAAATCGGGAGAAACAGTAAGATTACAAAAACAGCTAAAAGCGCATTATATTTAACGCCTAGAGCAAGTCCGATCGCGATGCCGCAGCCTAGAAGCGGAAGTAATTTTCCCGAACTTCGTACCCAATCTACAGCCAAAATAATTGCTACCCCGGAGTAAAATGCCAGGCCAAGATCAACCAAGGGCGTGGATGCAAGCTTGAGACATATCGGTAGGCTGAGGCATACGAGCAAGGCGGTCAATGCAAGGTCATCGCTTTTGGTTAATCGTTTTACGAAATTCAGTGACGTTGTGGCGGCGAGGAAAAGATACGCGGCGTGATAAAATGGCGTATACTCAATTGCACCAAATTTCATCATCCCCAAGTAAGCTAAGTTAAGTAGCATTGGATAATACGACCAGTCATGCCACGGGATCTGAGAGATCATACCGTCTTCCAACCACCATTTTGGTACAGCCAAATGATGTACTAAGGCATCGCGGGCGGTAACCGGCGGAAGCGCCTGAATAAATATTATAACCACAAGAATTAGAAAAATCCCCAAGGACAATACAGGACTAATTGACGCGTTGTGCGCCACTCGCAGTATCGCGATCAAACCGATCAGAAGTGCAGTTAAAAAAAATACTGTATGAGTTAATAAGAAATAGTCGAAGACCGGATGCTTAATACCTAAAAACATTCCGACTGGTAGCAGTGCTAATAGCGCTAAGCCCGAAAGCAGGGCCGGGAACTCAACGAGTAAGTCAGCTCTGGAATAGGAGTTATTCTGGTTCAATGCGGCTTCCGTATTATTACTTTACTGCATACTACAATTCGGGATATCAAAGTATACTCGGTCACAGGGAGCTTTTCCTTTCAAACCTCAATATGTCAGTCTAGAAATCATGACACAACAATCCGCAATCAGGGAACCCGCAATAAGGATGTTTATGCTTCCGCGTGATACAAATCCTTTGGGAAGTATATTCGGTGGACATATTTTGAGCCTGATAGACCTTGCCGCTACTAGGCATGCTCGGTCGGTATCCCCACGTACCTACGTGACAAAAGTTGTTCGGGAGGTTGAGTTCATAGCGCCGGTGTATGTTGGGGATGTGGTTAGCTTTTACACTGACACCTTGAAAGTGGGTAAGACTTCAATTTCGATAAAAGTAGATGTAGAGGCTGCGCGTGGTGATAATTCGGCTAGCTCAGTCAGTGTAACTTCAGCCGAAGTGATAATGGTGGCAGTCGACCAAGGCGGCAGACCGGTAAATCTTAAATAGCATTTTCGTAGATTCTTATATTGTAGGCGATTTTTCCAGAGAGTGAGTCCTTTAGATAAAAGACCGCAGCTAAGTTACAGCGCAAGTCCTTGATACCGGACCGCAGTAGCTTTAATTTGTGCATCTGCTCAAACCTTCGCGCCAGATTCCAAACCTGCTTCGACTTGATATGATCAATTGCCGCATGGGGCGAAAACTCTCGAGATAAGGTAGCGCATCTAGTCTTTACCTCGAAGACGTGCAGACACTTTCCATTAATTGCCACAATGTCCAGCTCTCCCCGTGCGTGCCTCCAATTTGCAGCGATGATTTTGAATCCGCGTTTTGAAAGAAACTTACGAGTGGCCAGTTCACCCTGCCGACCTAAATTCCGCTTGGGCCGGAAAATAATTCTCCATCTTGAAATTAGCCTTAGATTTCGCCACATATTCACTCACGCCACGGAAAGTTCTTCTATGTATTTTGGATGGGCCGAGTAATGCGATTGCGTCTCTGTGGGTAACTGTAGGATAGCCAGCATGAGCGCCAAGGCCGTAGCCTGGGTAACGCAGATCCAGCTTAAGCATCAGGTTATCTCGCCACACCTTCGCCAAAATTGAAGCCGCAGAAATCTCGACCTGTAGTCGATCTCCTCCAACAATAGTTTGTTGAGGAAGATCTGTTACAATCGGCACATTTCCATCCACTAGAACCAAATCGGCCACCACTCGCTTTAAAGCTAAACTCATCGCAAGGCGCGAAGCCTCCCGAATGTTTAAAATCTCTATGCGTCTTGGCCCAACTGCTACAATTGCCCATTCAAGAGCGTCGCATTTGATCCTCTCAATCAAGGATTCGCGCTTTTTCCGGGAAAGTTGCTTGGAATCTTTTATTTCTGGATTTTTGTACCCCTGCTCAAATACACACACCGCAGCCACGACTGGACCGGCCAGCGGGCCGCGTCCAACTTCATCCACCCCAGCGATCCTCATCTATTTCTTTCTGCTCCCCTTTTTTGGCAAGTCACCAACTCTGGCAACACGAGAAATCTTGATAGCCTTACTTCCTCCGATTAACTTACTACCAATTAAAAGCACGCAAGGGAAAAGAATAATTCTAAAAAATCCCATTGGGAGCATTCCGGCTAGTATTTCCTCGGAGAACCAAGGAATAAAAGTTTTATCTAGCCCAAGTGATACCAGTACGCAGCCGATAAGAAAGAACATCTGTTTTGTGTAATCAGGAATATCTGCTCGAGTTCGATTTCCACTAGAGCGCTCAAGCAACGCATAAATAATCAGAATCAGGTAAAAAGCCGGAAAGGCGCACCAAATTCCATACAGAATAATGTCTTTAAGTTCCATTTCTCTAGGATGGAAGAAAAATCACTTAGCGGCAAGGGTTAGAGCGTACAGAGCTAATTTGGTAGCTGAAACAGCAGTTTGCCATTGTTTACGTCGACTAAAACTGAGCTGCCCTCTTTAATCGTCCCCGAGATTATCTGCTTCGCCAGGCCGGTCTCCAGTTCGCTTTGCAGTAATCGTTTCAGCGGCCGCGCACCGTAGATCGGTTCAAACCCATGTTCAGCAAAATAATCGAGAGCAGAGTCCGAAACATTGAGTTCGATATTTTTTTCCTTTAAGCGATCTTGTATGCGGTTAAGTTGAAGCGATACGATCTGTTTAAGTTGAGGCTTTGTTAAGGCGTCAAAGACGACTGTTGAATCGATGCGGTTTAGAAACTCCGGCCTGAATCGAGCTTTTAATATTTTATCAAGCTCCTCCTCGATCTGATGCCTTGAAATCTCTTGCTCGCGTTCGGAAGCGGTGGCGCTCTTTTCGGCAAAGCTAAGAATTTGTTCCGAGCCAAGATTCGATGTCATTATTAGAATTGTATTCTTAAAAGATACCGTTCGGCCCTGCCCATCTGTCAATCGCCCATCGTCCAATATTTGGAGCAACACGTTAAACACGTCGTTGTGCGCCTTTTCTATCTCATCAAGTAGGATGATTGAAAACGGCTTCCGTCTTACAGCTTCGGTAAGTTGCCCACCTTCTTCAAATCCTACGTACCCAGGAGGAGCACCGATCAATCGGGCTACCGAGTGCTTCTCCATGTACTCTGACATATCTATTCGAATCATTGCCCTCTCATCATCGAACAGTGCTTCGGCCAGGGCACGAGCCAGTTCGGTTTTCCCGACACCTGTTGGTCCCAAGAAAATAAATGAACCGATCGGCCGATTGGGATCTTTTATTCCAGCACGGGCTCGAAGTACCGCCTCGGAGACTAAACGAATTGCGCGAGATTGACCGACTACCCGATGACTTAAAACCTTGTCGATGTTTAGAACCTTTTCGTTTTCGCCCTGCATTAATTTGTTAACCGGAATCCCTGTCCAGCGAGATACGATATCCGCAACGTCACTTTCATCTACTTCTTCCTTTAGCAGCGCAGGTTTAGAGCCAGCCTTTCCATCCTTGAATTGTGCCTGCTTTAACTTTTTCTCCAACTCAGTTAATGTGCCGTACTGCAGTTCGGCTGCCTTGTTTAGATCATATTCACGCTTAGCCTTCTCAATTGCGAGTTTAGTCTCGTCAATTTGCTCCTTCAATTCACGTACGCCTTCCAGGGACTTTTTCTCGGCGTCCCACTGCAGCTTTAAGCGATTTTTCTCCTCAGATAGTTTGTTTAATTCGCCTTCCAGCTTCTGTAAGCGCTGCTTGGATGTGTTGTCATCTTCCTTCTTTAGTGCCTGCTTCTCAATCTCTAACTGTAACAATCGCCGCGAGACTTCATCCAGATCCGATGGCATTGAGTCTATTTCGGTGCGGATTTTAGAAGCTGCCTCATCCACTAAATCGATTGCCTTATCGGGGAGAAATCTGTCTGAAATATAGCGATCGCTTAAAACTGCCGCAGCAACTAGAGCGCCATCTTTTATCGTTACTCCATGGTGCACCTCATACTTCTCGCGTAAACCTCTAAGTATAGAAATCGTGTCTTCAACGCTGGGTTGATCTACCAAGACTTGCTGAAATCTCCGCTCTAATGCCGGGTCCTTCTCGATGTATTTCTTATACTCATTCAAAGTCGTTGCACCGATACAACGCAGCTCGCCCCTGGCAAGCATCGGCTTCAGCAAATTCCCAGCGTCCATTGCTCCTTCAGCCGCGCCTGCTCCAACTACAGTATGGAGTTCGTCGATAAAGAGAATTATTTGACCGGAGGCATCCTGCACCTCCTTTAATACTGCCTTAAGCCGTTCCTCAAATTCTCCACGATATTTTGCTCCGGCGATCAAAGCTCCCATATCAAGCGCTAGAACTTTTTTCCCCTTCAACCCTTCCGGGACGTCACCGGCAACGATGCGTTGAGCTAGGCCCTCTGCAATCGCAGTTTTTCCAACGCCCGGATGACCAATTAGTACGGGGTTATTCTTTGTTCTCCTGGAAAGTACCTGCACCACACGACGAATTTCTTCATCTCTGCCAATGACTGGGTCAAGTTTTCCGGCTGCAGCAATGCTAGTAAGATCCCGAGCGAAACGTTTTAGCGATTGGTATGTCTCCTCTGGGTTCTGCGAAGAAACCCGTTGACTACCACGTACGCTCTTTAGAGCAGACGTTAGTTTCTCACGAGTAATCTGCGCCTGCTTGAACGGTTGAAACAGTTGAGTGGCAGCAAGAAGGATGTGTTCTATCGATACGTAATCGTCTTTAAGAATTTCTGCCTCCTTTTCCGCCGCACGAATAACATCATATAGCGCTTTAGAAATGCGGACCTCATTTGACCCAGAGGAATGTTTGAGTACTGGCTTTTCAGCGAGAGCTTTCTCCAATTCTTTGTTAAGCTTTGAAATATTCACCCCGCTTGATTCGAGTAACGGGGAAGCGATTCCATCCTCCTGCTTAAGTAACGCTAGGAGGTAGTGCTCCAGATCCACTTCCGGATTGTGGCCCTTCTCTGCCAATTCATTTGCCTCCCTAAGCGCGTCCTGGGCCTTAATGGTTAGTTTATTGATATTCAGCATATACCTCTTTCTTTGACTCGGTCAGTTTCTTGCCGGGTTCGTGAGCTTCTCGCCGATACGAACTATTGGCCTTCGCTACTGCAGTATAATCTAATGGATAACCACCATTACGGGCAGATTCAATGTGAGTTAATGTTCAAGAATTACGCTTACTTTCCCCCTTGTTGCACAGCTCATTTGGGAGCTACAATCGTGCGTCCAGCACCATTTTAGGGAATGCTCGTGGATATTTACAGATTCTTTCACCCTCATCATAACCCGCGGCTGCATAAGCGCCGGCTCCGTCAACAGGAGTTAAGCGAGCTTGAGCAAGTTGCTTCTGAGTTGCGTAAAGCATTGGAGCGTGCCCAAGCACGTTCATTTAGGGCACCCGTGGGTCGCCTCCTGGGGGAGCACTTCATTGATCTTATAAAAGCGATGAGGTTTGTCGAGAACTCACTTCAAACGTTGTGTGATGCGCATCCAGGCGATTCGGTTGAGGATCTGAAAGATTTGGTCGCGGAGCGGGAAACTTCCCACGGATGGGAAAAGTGGACTGAAATTGTAAGTGAGCAACTTATGGTGTCAAATAGCGTCTTAAATGATACCAATAACGATGCACTCGATGAGATGCGTTAATTTATGACTAAAAGATAGAAACAGAAGATGTCCGCCCGAACCCAAAAGGGGTCGTATAATCGAAACACTCGCCCCTCAAGATCGAAGAATAAAAATAAACATAGATCCGGTAAAAGAAACCGTTCAGCCGAGTCGCCTCAGCAAAAAGATGGTCCCTTGCCTACATGGATGTTGAACCGTCATTCTCGAGCCTTACGTCGCAAGCATTTGGATGATCGGCTGCGCTCATTACAGGCGAGGGTACGCCTAGTGGAAAGCCAACTTCGAAAACTTGAGAGTCGCTTTTATCGAATCTGCATCTTTGGTAGCGCTCGAATCAAACCCGCAACAAAAGTCTATAAGGACGCCTATCAGCTCGCTCGACTAGTGGCGAGAGAAGGAATTGATATTTTAACCGGTGGTGGTCCAGGTTTGATGGAGGCTGCCAATAAGGGAGCACAGGTTGGGAAAAAGGAGGGTAAGGGTCGAAGCCTTTCATTCGGACTGCCGATTCAACTGGATTGGGAGCCGGTGCCAAATCCGCATTTAGACGTCAAACGGCATCATATGAAGTTTTCGTCACGCTTGGACGACTTTATGCGGCTTTCATACTGCATAGTGTGTACACCCGGGGGGATCGGCACTTTGCTTGAGCTACTCTTCGCTTGGCAGCTGATTCAAGTGAAACATATGGAACCAAAGCCGATCGTGTTGATGGATCGGGTTTTCTGGAAGGGGTTTATCGATTGGCTAAAGGCTGTGCCGATAGCCCGCGGCTTAATTAGTGCGCATGATCTTGATAATCTCACGATCGTTGATACCCCTGAAGAGGTGATGGATGTAGTTTTAGAGGACTACAAGAAATTTCTGAAGCAGCGACCGAAGCTTGAAAAATTGAGTCGCCAATACTAAATCGGGTAGCGATTGCTGCTAGTCTTCCCCGCCGCCGGATTGTTCCCGTTTCTCAATGGCGCGATTGATAGCTTCCATAAATTTTTGCCTAACGCGCGCCTGACGCTCCTCCATACTCTCCTGTGACCCATCGTTTGCAGCGTAGTTTTGTTGTGGATAGTTGGGCTGAGGGGGAGCTGATGAGTCGTGTGAGCTCTCGGGGAAATTCATGCCTTTAAGTTCAGCAAATGGATTTTTTTGATCACTACTTGACGTCTGAAAAGAGGGCAACTTGGGCGAGACCTCTTTCTTCTCAGCAAGATTCGCTGAGGCTGAATTGGCGTGAACAGAGAAGGCCTTTAATACCGCCTGCTTGATTTCAGAAGGATAGTTATCCAAAACAAAAGTTGCTTTCGCCATCTCAAGCGGCTGGACATTCTCGATTGCAGGAAGAGTAATTGGCTCCTCAGCGGGGTGCTCGGCAGCTTCGTCGGTTGTTGTTCCAGAAGGTGTGCCATTATTACTAGTGTCGATTATTGGAGGAGTGCCATCGTGCGACGGAAGTTTAGCGATTTCAATCGGCTTCGATTTTTCCGGCTTGGAAGTCTCAGTTACGGTCTTTACGACTGATTCAGCGGGATCTGTCTCGATTGCCTCGGTCGATGTCTTTGCAGCTTGCTCAACGATCGGCTGATCCTTCTCCGCGTTTGCAATCTCAACTGTTTTCTCGGAGGTTAATCCAGGACCGCGCGACGCAAAAATGTATCCGCCCAAACCAACCAAGAGCACCGTAGAAAAGCCCAATAGGGCGAGGTGTTTCGGCGAGAGCCTGCTTTTAGCCAATTTATTGGTGATGGCGGTCAGATCGGGCTTGCCACGAGTTTTTACAATCGGCTTAGAACTATTTGGTTCAGAACTCTCCCAATCCTGAAGCTTGGCAGTTGGAGAGTTGGGTTGAGGCTTTGCGATAGCTCCAGAATAGGCGCCAGATTCAGGTCTGCCAATGGCGCTGCTGGCCGTCACTCCAATCGGTTCAGGGGTAGATTGAACATTAGGGGCCGGTTCCGGCTTAGCGGCAATCGCACCACTAGCGGTTCTCCCTTGTGATTGAAGAAAGGTCTGCACGGCATCTTCGCTTTTGAGGATGTCTCGGAGCTGTTTTACCATGTCATTTACGTCATTAGCCTGAGACCCGAAGCCAACAGTTTTTTGTACAGATTCTCCAACTTGGACTCGGTTAATTAGCTCGTTTCCAACCCATGCCTGAGGCCGATAAGAAAGTCCTGCTACAACTACTATGCGCTGCTTAAGTCGCGTATCATTAAGTATCAATTCGGCGAAGCGCTCTCTCCAGCCACTTGAGATTGGGTCGAATGGGTTATTTAATATCCAAACTTTCGCGGGGGAGAATGTAGCAGTAAGTATCTGGATACGTCTGGCTGCGCACTCCGATAAGTCGGAGCAAAGCTTACTCTCCGAACCATCCAGACCGTAACTTACAAATAGCGCACTCAAGCTGCCCTCCGGGATACCAGCCTTGATGCAAAAGTCCCAAACCGTCGACTCACGTGGGAGCTGCTCTCCATATCCGATTAAGACATTGGCTTCTGGAGAAAAAGGTTCATGGTTAAGCAGTATGGAGAAGCGCTCTGGACCGGGCCGACCAGCTAAAGCTCTCTGGAATGGCATTAAGTCTTGATCGACGTGAGCTCGAAGCACCGTAACCTGACCGGCGAAACAGTTCACGGCTCTAAGCAACTCACCGCGGGCAGAGAGTTGGCGAATTTGAAGCTGAGAGGAATTATCGTTCATTCAGTCAGTATATGTAGTTATAAACCACCGGACCAGATACCTATAAGACAGCCTGGGCCTCTGAAAGGTTCATTTAATCTTTCGGCTTAACGTCGAATTATCTTAATTTGCCGAAATTATTGGGGTATGAACAAACAATTTAGTAAAAGACTAAAGTCCTTACCCCCGTTTTCTATGTTCGGTCATCCAAAGCAGCATTAACTTTGCCCATTCCTCGTAACTTCCGTGGCGCACCTTTCTATGCTGGCCGACCAATGCATCTATTGTTTCTGCGGTGAACTTTCCGTGGAGTATGCCAAGTAACTCAGCTTTAAAAGCTTTGACGATGTAATCTGGTTCTACCTCTACGAAGTCTTGAGCTGCGCGCTGATCCAGAACCTCTCTTCGTCCATATTGCTTGGTATAGTAGCGAATGTACTTGTAGGTCGCCCGCTGTTCCTTCTTCTCTGCCATGAGTCGTTAAATAACACTCCTCATATAATCCCGTAATCTAGCCGCAATCTCTGGACGTTTGAGTGCGTAAGCAATGTTAGCCTGAACAAATCCTAACTTATCCCCGGCATCGTATCTGTCCCCTTCGAACTCGTACCCTATGAACCCCTGGTCCTTCATTAGCTTCGCCATAGCATCTGTTAACTGAATTTCTCCGCCCTTTCCGGGGTCCGTCTTTTCCAATATTTCAAAGATTTCTGGGGTCAAAATATACCTTCCAACTATCGCGAGTCTTGACGGAGCAACCCTTGGATCGGGTTTTTCAACCATTTGCTCAAGTTCGTAGACTCTGGGTGCGATCTGTTTACCGCCGCAGATACCAAACTTAGAAACATCCTCCTCGGCGATATTCATAAGTGCGACGACACTTTTTTTATGCTGCTCATACACGCTTATCATCTGTTTGGTGCACGGTACACTAGAATCGACTAAGTCATCTCCCAGCAGCACAACGAAGGGTTCATCGCCAACAACAGATTTGGCGCAAAGCACAGCATGCCCAAGCCCTCTTGGCTGACGCTGACGAATCGAGACTGTCCGAACCATTCCGCTTGCTTGTCTAAGCTTCTCGGCTAGCTCGGACTTGCCCTCTTTCTCGAGCTTTTCCTCTAATTCTGGATAGAGATCAAAATGATCTTCTATCGCAGCTTTACCTTTCCCCGTGATTAAAATCACTGTATCGATCCCGGAATCCACCACTTCTTGGACAATATATTGAATCGTCGGGATATCTACGATCGGCAATAATTCCTTCGGAACGGATTTAGTTGCCGGTAAAAACCTTGTCCCCAATCCAGCCGCGGGAATGACCGCCTTGGTTATTTTCTTTGATGGCATTAACTGACCCTCTAACTACGCAAAGTGTATAGGTTTATTGCACAAAAGTGATATCAGCATCAACTTTCCCTTAGTCGCTTAGGTTTGGGGTCCTTAAGGTCGAATATCTAGTAGTAGAGAAAAAAGTCGTAGAAGACCGAGTCTTTAGAGCGGGTGAAAATCTCTCTCAGAAGCCAGACACCAGACCTTTTCATAGCTTAGGTGCTTGGCCTTAAAATTGCGTATTGAACTCTCAGGTTAAAAAAGATGAAAGAACGAATTTTAGTAGTTGAAGACGCTGACTCGCTCCGTGAGGTTTTATCTTCAGTACTAGAAGCCCAAGGGTTCCAAGTGTCAGCGTGCGGAAGCGCCGAGGCGGCAGAGAATCTTCTGCGTGACCTAGACAATATCGCACTAATCCTTTCCGACTTCAGGCTTCCAAAGCAAAGTGGACTAGACCTTCTTAGTGCCGTCCGAAATAGCGCTGAGCAAAAGATAAAATCAGTCCCATTTTTGATCATGACTGCTTTCGGCTCGATTGAAATAGCGGTTGAGGCGATGAAACTCGGAGCTAATGATTTTATCTGTAAGCCATTTGAGCCTGAACAGATCTGTTCGCTGGTGAGACAGTTAATTGATCGGCGACAGTTAATTGACCGCACACCAAGCAATCTCTCCTCACGTCCGATTCTTACAGAGAATCCACGTATGATCAAAGTCGTAGAGCAGGCTAAGAAATGCGCCAAATTCCCCAGCTCGGTTTTAATATTAGGCGAAAGCGGTACTGGAAAGGAATTGTTAGCCAGACTCTTGCATGAAAATAGTCCGCGCAAAGATCAGGAGTTTGTCTCGGTTAACTGTGCAGCTTTTCCGGCCGAGCTCTTGGAGAGTGAATTTTTTGGACATGAAGCTGGCGCATTTACCGGGGCAACTCAGACTAGGCAAGGCTTGTTTGAGATAGCATCGAAGGGAACCATATTCCTAGATGAAGTAGGCGATATGCCGCCGTTGCTTCAGGTGAAATTATTGCGAGCGCTTCAGGAGCGAGAAATTAAGCGAGTTGGCGGTAATAAAACCATAAAGGTTGATCCAAGAATTATTGCAGCCACGAATATTAACCTAAAGGACGCCATTGCCTCTGGACAGTTGCGGGAAGATTTTTACTATCGAATTGCGGTGATTACCCTGGAAACCGTGCCGCTGAGAGAACGTAAGGATGATATCGAAATTTTAAGTGAACATTTTGTGAAACATTTTTGCAAGAAGAGCGGCAGGAATACACTACAACTCGATGAGGTTGCAAAGGATGTACTCAAACTTTACCCGTGGCCAGGTAACGTAAGGGAACTCGAAAATGTGATAGAGCGTGCTGTCATTTTGGCCAATGATAAAATCGGCCCGGAGCACTTGGGGATCTCAGTAAGCTTAGATATCAGCGCGATTGAAAACGCGACGGCAACCTTACCGCAGATTGCGCACGAGGCTCTAAGAAAAGCTGAGGTAGAAGCGATTTTAAAGACACTAAATCGTGTCGATGGGAATAAGAGTAGGGCCGCTGAATTACTCGGTGTAAGCTACAAGACTCTCCTAAATAAGATAAAAGAGTATGAGCTTGCTGGTAATTGAGATCCCAAAGTAAATCGCCTGGTTATTTTACGATCAAAATAGTCTTTGCGTATTTTTAGATTCGGTACTTTAATCAGTGTAGGGGTATATCGTCCGAGCGATAAGTATTTGGAGATTTAGAGATGCACAGTCGTACTGAGCAGGAGCAAGGTAATTCACTGGACTTTGGACCAGGTGATACAATTGAGGATCAGAGTTTTGCACTGTTGAAAAATATCGACGATGAATTGCGTAGCCAGTTGAGCGGTATCGGCGGCCTTCCGGAATTTAGGATTATGCTGGTGCGAGAAGTCGAGCCGAAACCCTTCGTCTCAGTGGTTTTCGACGGATTTTGGAGTCCGACAGTGGCGCTTCCGACTAACTCATATGGGCTAGAGGTGCGGTACTCTGAAAGCCGGGGTTCGGAGCACTCCGAACCCCTTTAGCTAAGTCAGTTTGTCAGTCTCGAATAAGTCCTGTATGCCAGATAAGCCGATAGGCCAACTAATGCCAATCCCGGTGCGAGTGCTCCACCGGCCGCAACGCCGATACCCCCAGCTATTCCGGCGATCCCGACAGCTCCCATAGTCATACCCCAGCCATCATCTTTGGTGTATGGGGCCTTAACGCTGGTCTCCTCAGGAGTTACAACAGGCTCGGATTCGACTTCTACTACCAGCTCAGGTGCGACGACTGCGTCAAAATCAACTCCGCTACCGGTGTCTAGTTCCGCCTCGAGCGCGGCGGTGGGCTCAGTTGTTGAAGTTGGCGCGGTGGTAACGGGTGGCAATTCGGCCGGTTTGGGCTCTGTGTTAAGTTCGGGATTCATTGGTTACTCCTAAACGTTAAAGTGGGAGGGCTATATTTAAGATAGTAGAGCTATTATAGATAATAGCAAAGCAAAATTGCACTTTGTACGTAGATTATCGCAAGGGAATAGATAGCCGAATCTTTACGATGAGTTTCATTGCTTAACTTACTTAGTACCTCTTTGCCGGCTGGGGTAATCTGGTAGTAATCATCAACGCCATCAAGGTATCCCATATCCCTCATACGAATACATGAGGCATAGGCTGCATACGGAAGATTACAGCTTGAATTAATCGAGCTTACAGAAGTCTTGCCCTCCCGAGCCGCGATAAAGTTAAGCCGAATCAAGTCATCTGGGCTAAGTTCTTGGTATCGAGATGCTTTAAGCGGCGCTTCGCTTTTTAACTTTTGCAGTTGCTCTTCCTGCTCTTTGCGCTGAGCAGCAGTAAGGGTCTCGCGTAAGGAATCTAACTCGGCGACCATTTGATCGATTTTACCGATCAAAGTTGGGCGGTCATTCGAAATGTGTCCGAGCCGGGTAAGCTCAAGTGAATCACTCAAACACTTTTCAACCGTGCGATTTAATAGGTCAAGCTCGCTTTGGCTAAGATGGGCGGCTGGACTTCTGGTTGAAAAATCCAGATCGCTAAGTACATCGTCCGAGGTGTCTAACCTCAGATTAAGATAGGTTCTCTGCGTCTCGGGCATAGAAGAGTAGCTTACTATTAAATAATAGTAATACTACCATACAAACTGGGAGCAGCGAAGTGAATTGTAAGCTTAAGAAGCCAGCTTATTTAAACATCTCGATCATATCTGGCCCGGCTCCGCCCTCAGCAGCATAAGGTGGACGGGCTGGGGTGGTTCGTAAAGTCTGATGAGAGGTTGGTTCTGGAAGCTGATCGGATGGTATCTGGGGTAAAGTTTGACCAGTGAGTGGTTCCGGAACTTCTGGGACTGGTGGGCGATAAAGCCTCGCAGCGACGGGGGCTTCGCTTTCTACCGCAAATTCCGGACGCGCTGGAGCAGTTCTCAGTGGTTGATGGGAAGAAAAATCAGTCATATGACCTCCTGACAGCCTAACAAGTTACCCAGGAAGCTTAACCCCAAATAAGGCCTTAAGCAATTTACTCCGTAAATTCCCCAATCAAGTCATTCTTCACCAACTTTTCACTGAAACTTCCTCCAGATTTCATCTGAGAAACAGATAACTTACCTGAGTTTAAATTTCTCGAGGTGGTTATGGACTCAAAGCGCTTACCGTTAGTTGCAATTTTGCTTTCCGCTTACTTTGTGATCGCTCTGTGGAGTTTCTGGAGTGATGGAGTCTTTGCACTCGGATTTAATCAATCAGCCTTTATGTTAGTCTTTCTTGCTCTAATTCTAGCATCAAGAAAGGCACGAGTGGTTGATTTAAAGAGGGAGGCCCTATTCGTGGGGCCGCTTTTTGCAATTGCACTCTCCTTCTCCCTTTATGAAAACCCCTACCTAAAGGCCATTAACCTTCTCGCCTTCCCGGCTGGATTGTCGATGTTTTGTGTATTGAATCAAAGAAAAGGGAATTGGCAAGTTCTTGATACAATTGGAGAGATCGTTCTATCTCCGTTTATTTGGGTGAGCCGATTTATACCAGCACTAGCCTTACTATGGGGTTTTGTGCGAACGGTAAGTGATAAATTTATCTCACCACACTCAGTTGTAACACGGATACTTATCGGGGTGCTGCTTTCGATCTTAATCTTAGGCACTCTCGTCATTCCACTTTTGTCATCAGCAGATGTGCTCTTTCAACATAAGATTGAGTTCATTCGGTTAACTCTAATTGCTCCACTACTCAATCTGATCCCAGATTTTATCACTGCAAGAGTGATTGTCTTCCTAATTGGCGCCCCGGTAATTCTTGGAATGTTTCTCGGGTTTAGTGCGGAAAGATCTGCGGGGAAGGATTTGGTCTGCGATAGAAAATCATTTGACCCTATTATATGCGCCCTACTGATTGGAAGTGTGTTACTCAGCTACCTTCTTTTTATCAGTGTCCAAATTGAGCGGATCTGGGTGTACACTCTCCCGCTTGACTTTAAGCACACGGAACAGTTGGTGAAATCCGGGTTCTGGCAACTGATGACTCTCACCTTAGTAAATATTTTGGTGATTCTTGGGTTATTTCAGCGCAGTTCTAAAGTCGTGGATGGGCTGCTTGCGGCATTTACTTTTGCCTCCGGATTGCTGCTGCTATCAGCAGGTCAGCGAATGTATCTCTATGTCACGTTGTACGGTCTTAGCTATGAAAAGGTCTTCGCGAGTTACACGGTAATTTACTGCGCGTTCTGCTTTATAGTTTTAAGTCTGTACGTCTTGCGATGGCACAGCATTAATGTCGTTAGAGTCTTAAGTATTCTACTGCTTTGGATGTATTCCGCTCTAACCCTGCTTCCAGTTGAGCTACTTGTTTTTAAGACAAACACCTATTTAAAGAGTACTCCGGGAAGTCGGATTCGACTCTCGGAGCTCTCTATGTTTTCGACCGACATAGCAGGCGCGCTTGTAGCAGAGATTAAGCGAGCGCCAGACGGGGAGTGCAGATCCTATAATTCTAAATTATTTTGGGATGCCTTTATGCTCTGTGCTGATAAAAATCTGCCGTACAACGTTTGGTATCATTGGGGGGAACGAAATCAAGAAAGGTTGAAGAATAAAGCCTGGTATGAGCACAGCATTTCGTCGCTTCTAGCTATCACGCCGATGTCTAGAATTCTATCAATTGAGGACTGGGAAGTTAATCCCCAT
>CAZJXY010000026.1:0-16514 GCA_964549925.1 uncultured Bdellovibrionales bacterium
ACTCATTCTATATGAGAATGGGACTGCTCTCGGTCCGGCGCACACCATGCATGAGACCATTCGGAACTCTGGAGGCGGACGATTCTCGCATTGGAATACTTCGGTAGTATTTTCTACCGCTGACAACTCAGATCCGCGAAGTAACGGAAGAATTTATTCATTCACTGCACCTGTATTTCTAAAGCTGGCATGGATCTGCCCGTTCGTGATCTGGTGGCTGGGACTGATATTAATTCAGGCTAATAATAGTAATGACCGTTGGAGAATTGTTACCTTCGGATTGATGCTAATCATTGGAATTGTGATTACCCCATTAGCGTGGGGATTGGGAATTTGGCTCGCTTTAGGAGTTGTTTTTTGTGCCTTTGCCAAATTACTAGCTGAAGTTATCTACCTAAAAACGCCTCTTGGAGTGTCTGCTAGAGGGGCAGGAACCAATCTTACCATCCTTTTTGGGACATTTTTTTTCCTGCTGGCGTTGGCCGAGGGGGTGCTTAGGATCAGAGAATTTGAGTTGCACAGCTCCGAATTGGCACCATTAAACAGCGAAAACGAGAGTATAGGTTCATCGGGCAGTGGTAATGGTGGTTTTGGGGGGGACATTCGCGCAGAGCTTAGCACCGAGAAGTTAGGCACATCCGATCGTGCTGAGGAGGCTCGCGATTATTACATCGATCCAGTCGCGTTAGAGCGAGTTGCCGAGCGTAAGCGTTATTTGCGCTTGCCGCCTAAGTGGGAGCGGCAGGATGTTTCAGTCGAAGGAGCAGTTCGTGCTTTTATGTGGGTTGGTGCACTTCACGTACTGGATCAAAACAACATGCGACGAAATTCTCCATTTCCTCCAAAGGATCCGGCTCGTGCTCGGATTCTTGCGATTGGAGATAGCACTACTTATGGACTTGGAGTTGAGGAACGCTTTACCTATCCGGCTGTGCTTGAGACAATTCTGAATCGCGCCGGTTATAACGCAGAAGTGCTCAATCTTGGAGTCATGGGGTATCAAAGCGAGGATATAGCTCGCATGTTGAAAATTTATTTGCCACAGTTAAAACCGGACTTAGTGATTTATGGGATGTTACTAAATGATTTTCTTGAGTCCGGAATTGGTCAGCATGAGAGAATGCGACTGCCTATCCCGCGGCTAATTGAGGAGCGCACTGCATTAGGAATGCAGTTGCAAAAGGCATTTCAGGTCGGTGCTGTAGCGTTGGGGTATGAGTATGATTTTTATACCGACATATTGAACAACTTTGAGGGTCGTGCTGAGAGATTTGAGAGGGATGTTGTTGCGATGAACAGGCTGGTTGTCGAAGCTGGCCTTCCACCAGTCATAACTATGGTACTCAATCAGGTTCCGAACAAAGATAACGACTCATATAAGTTGACGGTGATTGCAGAAGATTTACTCTCGAAAGCCGGTATGAATTTGATTTCCACTGCTGAATACGTAGAAAAATATAGTGGAGCGGAGAATTACGTTGGGTTTTATGAAACTCATCCGAATGAAGTTGCCTATGCAATTTTTGCTGATATGTTTTTTAGGCGACTGATAAGTGAGCCCAAACTGAACTCATTTAAGGTAATGCAATGAGAATGGCATGCCGGAAAGCTCTCGAGTTGAGTCTTTGGAATATCGTGCCATGGTCGTTATTCTCGATAATTTTTGTAAATTCTCTTCTGCTTCGGCTAAGCATCCCTTCGGCACCATTTCTAGATGCGGATTCGGGAGGATATCTTGGTCCAGCAATTAATTACTACGCAGGTTCCTCATTTGATTTGATTTGGTCTCGGTCATTTCCCTACCCTCTGTTCTTAGCTGGTGTTTTGAAAGCCTTTGGATCTTTAAGCTATATCACCATAGTTCAGCATTTGATTAATCTTGGGGGATTAACCCTACTTTTCTTCGTTATATTGAGAACTCGGAGGCTTTTCCGGGAGAGTTTCACTAATAACCTTGTGAGTACCGCCAGTGCCCTTGTTTATGCTTATCTAGTCTTCCGTACACCATCTCTAATTTACTTTGAACATTCGGTTCGCCCGGAATCGATTTATCCAGCAGTGGTAGCTACTGTAATCGCTGCACAATTGGAATTTATTCTCGCTGCGGTGGAGGGTCATCGAAGACGTGTACTTTGGTTGTTGCCAGTATTGATCATATTAAACATTTTCTCTTATCTCTTTCGACCGAACATGGGCTTAGCAATTCTTCTAGGCCCGGCGCTGGCAGTGGCGATCTGTCTTTGGTTAGGGATTGGGATAAGGAAAGTAGCGATGGCTGGGGCGATAGGAGTGAGCTTGGCTTTGTTTACCCTAATTCTTCCAGATCGATATTTTGGGCGAAATGACACGCAACGCCCGCTGTTTCTTCCGCTAGCCCTTGTTGCATGTCACAGCAACATCATTTTGCCCCTTGTTAAAGAGGATCTGCGTAAGCTGAATTTCAATCGACTCAATCAGTCGCAAATGAAATTGTTCTATCAGGCCCTAAAGGCTGAGGTAAAAAGCGCCAGGCGAGGTTTTAATCCTTATCCACTGCTTGGTGTGAATCCCGATAGTCTCATGTACTCGAATCAAACCATGCGAAAGTTGTTAAAATCTTTCGAAACACCTCAAGCATTCGCCTCGGTCGGTTACTATTACTTTCTTCAGATGTTAAGCCGCAGGCCGGGAGCATACATACGGAAACTCGGCAAACAATTGTCACTGGTTTACGGTTTGAGCGCTCATCCAGTGTACGGTGAAGCCGAACTAAACCTGATAAACCAGTATCGGATCTCTCTGAAGGTTTTTAGAGTGGATATAAGGAATAAATTATATTCGACCTCAGATCCTACTTTGCTCAAAAGCCTACGTAAACAGTATGGATCGGAGTTGAAACTAGTTTTTGCTACTGTCGGTCAAAAAAGTTGGAAAGAGGAGAGCATTAATCAGGCTCTCTTCCCCTCTAATCAGCCGCAAATTCTCTCCCGAGCTCACAACTTATTTACCTGGGCCTTTCCGTTTGCGCTAATCATATGGATTGGTTTGTTTAGTATTTGTCGCTGTAGTGGTGAATCAACTTTCAAATCTGATGTCGGGGTCACTTGGCTGGGGTTATTTACCGCATATCTCTATCTATATAACTTTTTACACAACTTTTCGATTGCTGCGATTGGATCTCTAGAGGTGAATCGTTACATACTTGCTCAGTCGACGTTGGTTTTACTTTTTTTAGTTTTGGCCGGAGCATTCTCACTGCTCACAGCATTAGGCACGGTTCGGATAATTTCGGTGTTGCTGCAAAATCAAAGAGTAAAAGCTTTTTTAAATAGTCGAGCGCTAGTAGTTCCACTATTTCTCGCAGCCGGAGCGATAATCTTATATGGCTTGACACTGCGGTTAAGTGTGTCTGCTCCGGTGTTCATCGATGCCGATGGTGGGGGATATGTAGTTCCGGCCATCAATTACTTAGTCGATGGAAATTTTAACTTAATTTATGGCCGCTCTTTTGTCTACCCAGCCTTTCTTTCCGTGATTCTTAAAATCTTCGGGAGTCTTGAGCCAATCGCCGTAATTCAGCACGTCGTGGCTTTACTCGGAATGGCGATAGTTTTTTTCAGCGTGTATCGCCTAAGCAGCATCTTTACTCAGCAACCTCTGGCGAGATTGTTGGTTTTTATATCAGGCCTGGCATACCTATTTTTCTCCGTTATCTCTATAAATTCAATTATGTATGAACATTATATTCGTACAGAATCGATAAATGTATTTTTCGTTGCGCTTGTCGTTTGGAGTTTTGTCGAGGTCCTACTTAGCGCTGCACGAGCAGATTACCGACGACTTTTGATCCTATTTCCGATTGTGATTTTCGTAAATGTGGTTACTTATTATTTTCGACCAAATGTTGGCTTTGGTATATTACTAGCGCCAGCATTAGTAGTGCTAATTCTGCTCGGTCTAAAGGTGAGATTTTTAAAAATTATTGGCGCGGGCTGTCTTGGGGTGGTGGTCTCTTATGCATTGATAGTCCTCCCCAATGGTTATTTCGGAAGAAAGGACGAATCTCGAATTACCTTCCTTCCGTTAGCCTTGGTCGCTTGTCATGGCAACTTAATTCTACCAGTTATTAAGAGAGAGCTTGGAAGCACGAAATTGGACCGCATGGAGCGAAAACGCCTGGATTTACTGTATCAAGTCTTGGCAGAGCAAACCAAGATTGGGAAGGCTGCTGGCATGAACCAACCCTATCCTAGTCTCAGAATTAATCCCGATAACATAATGTATTTCAATCGGAATATTTCTGAGTTGATCGATACCTTTAACTCTAAGGAGGAGTTCGCCCAATTTCTATTTAGTCGATTTTTTAGGTTTTTAAAAGCTCGGCCAAATTCTTACCTAAAGAAGTTGGGTACCCAACTTAGTTTCATATATGGTCCGCACTCTCGCCAGTTCATTGAGGATCAAAGCTTGAATTTTTACGCAATGTCTACTCTTTCTCGTTCTCTTGCTCCAGGATTGTTCATTCGACCTAGTGAGAGTTGGGATGCGCTTCGCGCTGAATATGTCGCAAGCATCGATCGTTCGCTCGCTCTTTGGGATGATGACGCTTGGCGAAATTCTCCGGTTAATCGAAATCAGCTTATGTTTAAGCTAGCTGACATATTTTCAGCGCTCCATCGAACTCTAGTCAGCTTGGTTTGCGTCATAGGCGTATTGCTCTTCCTCTTATCACTCTTTGGATCTAGGCTTGGGACCTCTGATTCATGTAGAGCTATTACTTGGTACGGTGGTTTCACAATCTTTCTTCTAGGATACAATTTCCTACATAGTCTTTCGGTAGGAGCAGTGGGAACTATCGAGGTTGCCCGATACGTTCAGGCACAATTTAGTACCTTTTTATTATTTTTCGTGTGCGGCTGGACTCTCTGCTGCTTGGTCGTTGTTAAGACTTGCGAGGTGGCATTGGCTTTGCCTGGGATTAGGCAGCGCTCCAATCGTAACGTGGATGCTAGGTTTAGTATTATTTCTGATAAGCCCGCCTAGCGTCATAACCAGGTGAAATTATTCAATTTGCGTCGACTGATTAGTTGGCGATCTAGGAGCACTAAAGCTAGACATGGTCCCAGGCGGGTTGTAGAATTCGCCACAAAATTTTAATTGGGAGTGTACCATGATCGTTGCAAGGGCCCCGTTTCGTATACCGATTGGTGGAGGCGGCACCGATCTTCCATCCTACTATTCTCGATTTGGCGGACATCTAGTAACGGCAGCGATCAATAAATACATGTACATGAGTGTGAATGCCCCGGCTTGTATCTCCCATATAAGCGTCAAATACTCACAGACAGAGAACGTTCAGAGGGTAGATGAAATTAAGCATAACTTAGTGCGTGAAACGTTACGATACTTAGATTTTAGCGGACCTGTCGAAATTTGCAGTATGGCTGATGCCGGGGCTGGCACCGGACTTGGGTCATCTGGTGCTTTTACCGTTGCGCTTCTTACAGCCATGAACACGCTGATGCAGTCGACGGTTGATAAGCAAACCATAGCTCGTCAAGCATGTCATATTGAAATGGATCGAGTTGGCTCACCGGTTGGGAAACAGGATCAATATGCTTCTGCTTTGGGGGGCATTTTCGCTATGGACATAGAGCCAAACGGTGACGTAAGCACTAGACGGCTCTCCATTGCGCCGGAGCTATTGACTGAACTTCAATACCGTTTGGTGATGTTTTACACTTCGATCCAGCGATCAGCTAATGATGTCTTACAAGATCAACAGAGCAAAATTGAATCTGACGATTCAAGAGCGACCCAAGCGATGCACCAAATAAAAAGTATCTGCATTCAGATCGAGGACGCTCTTAAGAGCAACGATGTGGATGCTTTCGGCAAGCTGATGCACAATCATTGGCAAGTTAAGAAAAGTATCAGTGAAAAGATGAGTAACTCCTCAATAAACAGTTGGTATGAGCTGGCGATGCGAAATGGAGCGCTCGGAGGGAAAATCATGGGCGCTGGTGGTGGGGGATTCTTCATCTTCTGCTGTCAGGAAGGTCGTCGCCGTAAGTTAATCGAGGAGATGGAGCGATCCGGACTAAGATATATTGATTTTGCTTTTGATTTTGAAGGCGCAAAAGTTCTCGCTGATGTCTAAGTTTCGATGTTTGGTGGATATCCTGAGTAATAAGGGAGAAATTAGAGATGATTGATTTTAAGGTAAAGATCTTTGCTGACGGGGCTGAAAAGATCGGAATGTTCGAGATGTATCGTAACCCGTTAATTAGTGGGCTTACCACCAATCCAACTTTAATGCGTAAAGCTGGTGTTCATAATTACAAAGCGTTTGCTTTGGATATACTTTCTGAAATAACCGAAAAGCCCATTTCATTTGAGGTATTCGCAGATGATCTTCCAACTATGGAGCGTCAGGCGTTTGAAATTGCCTCGTGGGGGGAGAACGTGTACGTTAAGATTCCGATTACAAACACCCGCGGCGAGTCTACCGCAACTCTGGTGCGTAAACTTTCTAATGCTGGCGTACGCACTAATATAACCGCGATAATGACAATAGAGCAGGTCAAGCACATCACGCCGTGCTTAGTGAAAAGTCCAAGTGCCTTTGTTTCCGTATTTGCTGGACGTATTGCCGACGCTGGAATAGATCCCCTCCCAATAATGAAGGAAATCGTGGATTATCTGAAAGCCTTTCCTAAAGTTGAGCTAATTTGGGCCAGTCCTCGCGAGCTCTTAAATATCATTCAAGCGAATGATATTGGATGTCACGTTATTACCGTAACCAATGATATATTGAAAAAACTTCCCACAATAGGGAAGGATCTTAAGCAATTTTCCCTTGAAACTGTCAAAATGTTTTACGACGACGCAGTTAACGCTGGATACGATTTGCCAGCCGAGCAAATTAAGCTCCCGCTTGCTGCGCACTCATAGGCTTCACCCCGCTCACCGAAGTATTCCAGTTGCTAGGACAGGCGACCTCAGTCAAGCCTTGGTCATGAAACCAACTTTTTACTTCGTCCGGAGAATGGATGAAGTGAAAACGAGGTGAGTAGCCATCGAAAGTATCCAGTATGTCGTTCTCCAATCCAAGCCCTTGGGTACTGTACGGAAAGACTCGACTAATCCAACGGAACAGATCTGTTCTAAGATGTCTATGGGCCATTGGTACAAACCAACTACACCAGTGATAAAACATTTTATCTGGAATTCTGTATGTGAAAGGAATCCACTCTGTCCGCACAAGATAATCACTCTCATTAGGGTATACCCAAATGCTGATGCGCCCGCCCGGCTTCAAGAGTGGGACCAAAGCCTCAAAATATTTGCGGGTATTGGGGGTGTGATGCAATACGCCGATCGATACGATAAAGTCGAAAGTTCCAGGAGCGAACGGCAAGTTCCCAATATCACCTTGGGCTATCAGCACGTTATCAAGCTCTCTGAAATTTTGATGAGACGCCTCAACCGCATAACTTAGATCGACGCCAATTACATTTGCTCCCCAGCGTGCCAACACATCGCAAAATCTTCCAGCGCCAACTCCAGCATCTAGCACTAATTTGCCGCGCACCATTTCTGGTGTAAGTCCAGTCTTCATTCTGAACATCTCTTCAGACGATGTGCCCCCGCGCCTCGAGTCTAATTGAGTAGTTTTATGCGTATTCCATTCAAAGCTAAATGAATCAACGTATCCATCTGTTGAAACAAAGCGTGGGATCTCACGAAGAATTTTGTAGGTATGACCGTTGCGACACAAAAGATTGTTATCGTTCGTTAATTGCAACGATGTCTTGCATTGAGGACAGGCCAAGTAATTAAGCAGCTTTTTTTTGTTCATCTGCGCTCCCAGTTCCATTCTGCAAGGCCTGAATTTCTGACAAGGTCATCTCTTTCACCCGATATTGCCTTCCATTACTCAGAGGAGACGAATTATCGCTGGTGGAAAAAAACAGCGCGGCGCCCCAGTGAGAATAAAGCCCACAGCCCTTTTGACGGATATCATCATGAGAAAAATGAGCGCAAAACAGGGGCCTATCATTTTCAAACAGTACGATTTTAGATGAACCCTCTCGATCCGAGATTAAGTGTTGTGGAAGATGGGCGATATAACAGTGGCCGCTCTCATGAGCTATATTCGAAAGCTCGCCGGCGTATGGAGTCCTGAATTGAGCCAATAGTAACTTGAATAGAGATATCGGAGCCTTAATTCTCCCACGTATTATAAGATAGCTTCCAACAAGTATTAGATAGACTGAAACCGTTATTATAGAAAACACCCTAAATATTTTTCGAAGGACCTGTCTCATCGTATATAGAACATCTCCCAGAAACCAAAAAAACTCAAGTAGCAGCAGCACATTTCGAAACGATTACGCAGAGTTTTAGAGATAGAGCGCGCACCTCGCCGAGATGTCCACGCCACAATATTCAGCTAGCTAAAGCCGAGTAATTTCGGCAACTAAGATTGTGGGCTTTCAGCCCCGCGTAGCTTTTGATCCTAGTTGTAGTCAGCGATGGTTTTGCCGAAAGCAATCTGTTCATCAGGATTGCTCACCCCTAAGAGTGGTCGCCCAAAAACTTGTGAAGCTTCCCCTGACTTTTCCATCTCCGCTTGTATGATTTCTGAATCATGCCTGAGCTTCAGCCGCTCCCAGGCCGTTAGTCCATTCACGAGTGGACAGACTAACGTTGATTGGTAGTCATGCCTCGGTGGGCGCATATTGGCCTCAGCGCAAAGTTGAAATAGCAGCTAAAACCCTCACAGAATTCGGATGCTTGCAACCTCATAGTCAAACAGGTAGCTTGACGTCAGGGAGATTTGCCCTTGTTTATTGAATTTACCAGATCCGTCTACGATTACCGGGAGTATTTAAAGCAATCCGTAATCCGCGATCTTCGTACAAAGTATAAGCGCTCAGTTCTTGGGTACCTTTGGACCATGCTTCATCCGTTGGCGATGATGAGTATTATAGCGGTCGTTTTCTCTCAGATCATGCGCATTCCGATCAAAGATTATGCGATCTTTCTTTTTGCCGGATTGCTTCCCTGGAATTATTTTCAGAGCACCGCACTAATGTCGTTGGGGAGTATTCGAAATAATGCCAGATTGTTTGGACAAATTGCCCTTCCAAAGTACATATTTATTCTTTCCTTAGCCGCGTCAAACTTGGTCAACTACTTTTTGGCCATCATACCGCTATTTCTAATTATGCTGATAATTGGCAGACCAATAGAACTCACAACGCTTGCTCTCCCTATAGTCATTCTTCCCCTAATTCTAGTCGTGGTTGGGATTAGTCTGATTCTTGCTACCGCAAACGTTTTTTTCGATGATACCTTGCATCTGACAGAAGTCGGACTCCAGGCGCTCTATTTTCTTTCGCCGATACTGTACGATCGAACTATGATTCCAAGCTGGCTCGTCAATTATTTGGTTTATAATCCCCTTTTCTGCCAGATCGAATTTATTCGTCAGATTTTTTACAGCGGCACATTTCCAGATTTTTATTCATTTTTAATTAACTTGTCCGCATCTCTGGTGGTTTTGGGTGTTGGTTTATTTGTATTTACCAAGAACGAGGATAAATTCTTGTATTTTGTGTAGGTTTGCTGCTTTTAATATGAGCCATGTGCACACAGATATTGCCCTAGAAATTCAGAATGTAACGGTTGCATATCGTTCATATAGGGAGCGCCCGACATCACTCAAGGAGTCCTTCGTTAGGTTCATCACAACGGGAAAACTGTTGCATCATTCGACCTTCGATGCATTGAGTGACATCTCGCTGTCGATTGGCCGAGGGGCGGTGCTCGGGCTGATCGGTGGAAATGGGAGTGGAAAAAGCACCTTACTTAAGGTTATTGCGGGAGTATTAAAGCCCATCAAGGGTCAGGTTACTCGCAAAGGTTCGATTGCGTCTTTGATCGAGCTTGGTGCCGGGTTTGACCCTGAATTAAATGCCATAGAAAATCTTTACCTGAACGGGTCTTTGCACAAACGCAGCAAGGAGGAGATAAAGGACAGAATTCCTGCAATTCTAGAGTTTGCCGAGCTTAACGATTTTGCAACAACTCCCGTGAAATATTATTCATCGGGAATGTTTGCGCGACTTGGATTTAGCGCCGCTGTCGATATCAATCCTGATATCTTACTAGTAGATGAGATACTGTCAGTCGGGGATGAGCGCTTCCAACATAAATGCACAAAGGTTTTCGAGAATTTCATTGCTGCTGGAAAGACATTGGTAATTGTTAGTCATGATTTGGACATGATCCAGAAGCGTGCTACAGAAGTAGCTCTACTCTCAAAAGGCACGTTGCTGATGCACGGTGACCCAACGATAGCGATCTCGTTGTATCGAGATCCTCATTATCAATCGGCGCTGACCTAATTTCATGGATTGGGCGGTCGCATTTTGTCAGCCAATATCGGCTGGGGAAGAGTACGATGCCGGTTAAGCTAAGCGCAAAGCGATTAACCACAAGCAGAAAAATGCGATCGTCAGACCGAGTTGAGCGGTAAGGATCGGTCTTTGAAACTCTCCATCGACGCTATACCCCCGCCAAATCAGGTTGAAGATTGAAACGATCCACCCCCAAAATGCCGCATGGGTGAGAACATATAGCAATTGATTCTCTTGGTAATCGCTCCCAATCACCAGGTATCTGTCAATATTATTGGAGTATCCGGTCAGCTCTCCAAGTTCCCTCTCGACTCGATTAATTAATATAGTCCATTCTGAATCACCGAAAACAGTTGGATGGATCTGATCGAGGAAGGACCTAGATCCATAAAACCCTGAACGAAGCTCTCGTAGCGCTCGAATTTTTAGTACCGGATCGCTAAGGTTCTCCGTCGACATTTTGTGCAGCTCCTCGGCTGCACGAAAAGCATCGCCGACAAAAGGTGCGCGCCACGAGATTGCCCTTCTGTAATATTCGATCGCATTTACATAGTCGGCACTGGCCCGATACCGTCTTGCTGCGCTAAGGTTTTCTGAAGAATCATAAAAAGCGCGAAGGTAAAGCGGTGCGATTAACGCTAGTATTAAACCAATAGCGACTAATACTCGCTTCACCGACCGACCTCAGAAGTCTGTGGAATTTTTAAATCCAACTCAGTTCCGAGTCTCGAAATTTCAGCATTCCCGGGATTGAGCCTTGTAAGCTCATCACGCAATTTTCTGGCGGCATCTAAATCGTCTAGATTTATATAAACGGCAAGCATTCCGATTCTAGCATCAAGATTTGAGGGGTTTTCATTTAAGACATTTAAAAAGAGTCTGCGTGCTTCGCCGTATGATCCCTCATTAAGCAGGATCTGTCCGAGCAGAATTGAACTTGGTGGGTGAGTTGGATCGGTCTGTAGTGCTTTACTAAACCACTCCTTTGCTCCCACCAGGTCGCCTCTCATGATATAGGTCGATCCGATACCAAACTGGGCATCCACGTTTTCTGGATAGATACGAAGAGCCTGCCTAAAGTGAGATTCCGATTCACCGAGCTTTTCCTGATTCCTCAACACAACCGCATAATTCGTCTGGGTCTTCGTACTCTCTGGGCTGACCGTAATCTGATAACTAAAGAGTGTAGTGTTATCACGCCAATTTCCAACGTGAACAATAGTTTGCGCGATATATATTACCGCAAGAAATGAGAAACCGATTCCGGCGATCATGTCAATATTTAGACTAAATAGCACAAGGCAAACTAAGCCGATTACCCCAATCGATGGCAGATAAGCCAAACGCTCGGCAAAAATTGTTCCGATCGGAAATGCAATGTTGGATGTTATAGCGAATGCTAGAATAAACCAAAGCGAGAACAGGGCATGCTTTCTACCGCGTAGCCCTCCGAGGACGATAGAGAGTAAGAGCAGCCCCGAAAATGCGGCCTGTGTCTGAAGTTCCGGTACGTTCCAATCTATGACTTGCCAGTTAGTAATCGGTTTTATAACTGCAAAGGAGTAATCAGCGGAAAAGCCGAGTGGAATTAACAATAATTGAATATACCGACCCAAGAGCAGCACAGCGTTTAGAACCCGATTCTCAGGAGAAAGTGGGAAGAGCGGGTTATCGATATAGTTTACATCTACATGCGGCAAAATCGTTCCGCCAAGCGCAAGAGATCTAAAATAAAAATACCCGGATGCGGCTACAGTCATCACGAGAAGCGGCAGAATGGATCGGCTGATACCCTTTATCAATCCGTGCTTAGTGATAAACAGCAGCGGGATTAGCATAAAGAAAACAAGTGAGCTTTCCTTAGAGAAAAGCGCTGCGCTATAGCTGACTAAGATTAGCGCCGGCGCAAGAATTCCGATGATTATCGAGAATTTCTGCCAAGGCTCTCTGTCCAACATTATAGCGAAGCGCAGAGCCAGAAGACCAAAGAGAGCTGCCATAAGTTCCGACCGTCCGGAGACGTTTGCAACTGCCTCAACCTGCATTGGGTGGATGGCGAAAAGGAATGCCACAACTGTAGCAAATACTTGGTCAAAAATGTGGCTTAAGACCAAGAAGACCATCAGAGCAACTAAAATATGCAGAACTAAGTTAGTTAGGTGGTAAAAAAATGGATCAAGACCCGCAAAATGATAAGTAACCGCATAAGATAAAGTTACAAGCGGACGGTACAAGTTACCGGGGTAAGTTGATTTAAGGAACAACTCCTTACTTGAATCTTTAGTAAGGATTCTTATGTCTTGATTTGTGGTTATATGAATCAGATCATCTAGCGCGAATTGGTGTTGCAGCGAACCCCAGTACACGGCAGTCGAAACGAGTATGATCAGTATAGAAGAGACTAGCTTCACGCATCGATCTTTACATTACTTTCTTGATCATTGGGAGAAGCGTTTTGAAGAGATTGTGCTTAGGGTTATGCCCAGTTGAATCGCTTACTAGGGTAAAATTCTTATCGATTAACTGAAATCCGGGAATCATGTTCCAGCTAGCTGGGGTCAAAAGATCCTTTGATCCAGCAAGTACGTAAAAGTTTTTTACGCCGGATAGCTTAAAGTGATTGGCCCAGGACTTAATATCAGCTTTTGAGGGTGCTTCGTTTCGCATGTTATAAATTACGAGTTGAACGAAGATAATTCGCTGTTTTCGGAGCGAAGCGCCTCCGGAATACTTAGCTACATATTCTTCAATCGACAGCAGTCCGTTCTGGGCCTGTGCTCCGGGAAACGGACCAACTTGGTTTCCACCGGAGAATGCGTTACAGGCGGCGCAGGTCATTGCTACCGGCTCAAGTAAAATAACCTTCCCCTTGAAACTTGAGAGCTGAACGGTTTTTCCGTTTTGGTCGGTGAGTTTAAGATCTGGATAAGCCTGACCCAGAACCGGTGGCCAAAAGGATTTAGCTTTCTGATCGACCACGCTCTCCCCAAACTTTTCTAACTCTGCCGGACTAGAATCTAAAGTTGGTTTGGGTTTCGGAGCTTTCTTCTTTACTTTCATAGCACTCAACTTTTGTTCCACTGCTTCCAGCGCTGTCGGCTCCTTTTTGGGGGATGATTCACATCCGATCAATGGAAGAAGTAGCAAGATCGAGGAGAGAAAAGCGAGAAAGACGATCCGTTCGCTGAGCCGATACAAGTTATTCCCTCGTTTAGGCCACTTTCTAGTGAGTGGCAATTTGATCTGAATCAACCATTCCCTCAGTTTCGGGTTTTGTGGCGTATTGTGTAAAAGGTCGATATAGTTCCGCATCTTCAGTCTCAAAGACTTTATCTCCTTTTTCGAGTCTGAGCGAGGCGATCTGTTCGGCAATTAAGCCAAGCATAAATATAATAACTGAGGTGTTAAGCAGCAATGCGGACATATTAGTGAAGCGTCCCTGGGTTAGGTAGGTAAAACCATACCAGCCAAAGCCACTCAGGAAAGTCATTATAGCGACCGGAAGAAATACCCGAAACGGCGCAAAAAGCGTTGCAATTTTCGCGATTATCATTAGGAATCCGGGGCCGTCAGTCAGGAGCCGTATCTTACTCCTTCCGATTCTATACTTAGTGTGAATTGGTATATATTTAACCGAACGACCGGAGCGAATAAAGGCCAGGGTAGAAGTGGTGGGGTATGAAAATGTATTTGGAAACATGTCACAAAATCTTAAAGCGTCCGTCTTTCTCATCGCACGGAATCCACTGGTGAGATCCTCGATTTTGAATTTTGCAACGTAGGTTGCAAATTTACAGTAGATAAGATTTGCCAGATCCCTATGCCAGCTTGTCTCAGAATCCTTCCGTCTCGCTCCAACCACCATGTGATATCTTGGAAGATGAGCTAACAATCTTGGAATATCCTTGGGGTTATGTTGACCGTCTCCGTCTAAAAATACAAGAACTCTTCCACGCGCGTTCCTGATCCCAGTCTTTACTGCAGCCCCATTTCCGATATTATATGGGTGAGAGATTACTCTAGCCCCTGCTTCCTCAGCTGCTTCCGCTGTTCGGTCACGACTCCCATCGTTTACTACCAAGACTTCACACTGCTCTAGTTTGAGCTGGAAGATCGATCGAACTACATCCGCAATCGCTCCCTCCTCGTTGTATACGGGGATAATGACACTAACTAAAGTTTCTTCTTCCATCTTTAGGTCTCTTGTAGGTTAGTCTTGGAGTCTCTTTGTAGTAATCGAAGCTTTTGGCTTAAGTGTTTAGATTAAGTAAGGAAGCCGAAGGCTCTAGAAGTAATCTGTGAAATAAAGCAGTAATTTCAGTATGTTAATGACTAGGTCAATATGCTAGCTTAGGTATGTGAGGATTCTTTCTGTCTATTATACCCATAAGCCCGGAGGGCTTTGTGCCCGGCTATATCGTGCGCTAAATGCGCTCCAAGTCGCGGGGCATCATATTTACTATCTCTCTCTAGATCCTCCCGCACCATCGCTTGGTTGCGAGGTTCAATTCATCCGAATTCCGTTTCCACTAAGTTCAAGAAGCGGCTCTCTCTTTTGGTTGATTTTCTCGGTGTGGGCACCGATTTACATTTTATATCAGGCATCCCGTGTCAAGCCGGATAAATTTGTCGCGTTTGGAGCGTATTATTCGACGATCTGCTCCCTTGCCGCTCGAGTGCGCGATAAGCCAGTGCTACTTTTTATTAGATCACTTGTTTTTAAGATTAATCGACTGACGCAAAAGCCTTCGAGTCAAAACTTGGTCTTTGATTGGCTGGAAAGGATTGGGCTTAAATCCGCGTCAAAAATTATCTGTATGACAGACTCAATGAAGCGGGAGCTTCAAGCTTTTTATGACATCAAGCTAAAGAGAGTTGAAATTCTACCCAACGATCTCCCAAAAATCAGATCGGTGATCGATAAAGTTGAGGCAAAAAGGCGCATAATGGGCCTTTTCCCTGGTAAATTAGATGAAAATCAGTTGCTTGTATTAACAAGCGGAGTGATTGATCAGCGAAAAAACATAAGTCTGTTGCTACAAGCAATCTCAGAGCTAGGTGAGATTGAGCGCGGGAAGCTATTTTTGCTTGTTGCTGGCGATGGGCCGCTTTTACCTCAGGTCAAAAAGCTTGCTGAGCACTTTTCACTTAACTGCGTGGGTTTTCTTGGATGGAATAATGCGATGCCGGATATTTATGCCGCATCAGATTTGCTCATTCACCCTTCATCGCATGAGGGGATGCCAAACACCGTGCTTGAGGCCTTAGCGATGGGGGTATCGGTTCTACTTAGTGATACTCCCGAACTTAGAGAATTTTCAGATGATTCAGAGCTGTTATTCTCAGTTGATCATCCTAAGGATCTTTCGGCGCGTCTCTCACGATTTGTTGAAGACCAAAGTTATAGAGAGCTCTTAAAGCAGCACTCTACTAAACTTGCAGAGCGTTACCGCTTTGACTGGGATAAGCAGGTCGTACAAGCTATCGTGGAATAAGCGCTCAGCGTAAAACTCCTCACGCGGATTAGGCCTCTAATTGAATTCAGAGGGTTTGGAACGAGTATTCTAGAAACTATGAGCAAATCCAGAGTCTTAAAGTAAAATATTAAACTTTTGAATTAAACTTACCGAAATTTAGCTTAAAACGTGATAAACTTAACTTAAAGATTGCAATAATTAGATTAAGATGCTTAAGTCCTTAGTCGTTAAAACCCTCACGTAACCTTTAACTTTTTACTTTTAGGAAAGATATGACTGGTGTTGCTTTAAAGAACTTTCTCGAAATTCCCTACGACGAGCTTGAGAAACTTAATCTTGAAGCGAAGGGTAAGCAGCTCAACCGGGTCTCTCCTGACACATTGCGTGAATACTATTTAGGATACCTCAGCGATCAAAAAGATCTTAAGGCTGTGACCGTATGCTTTTCAGATCTGGAAGGCCGATTTCACATGTTGGATTACGATAAGAAATTTTTATTGAAGTCACACGACAATCTAACCTTTGATGGATCCTCTATTCGGGGCTATACGCAAGTGAATGAATCAGATCTTCGACTCGAGATTGATTGGGGATCATTCCGTTGGCTGCCAAGCGATATATTTGGCCCCGG
>CAZJXY010000027.1:0-16484 GCA_964549925.1 uncultured Bdellovibrionales bacterium
AGCTTTTAATTTGGCCGTTAAACATCGGGCTTCGCTCCCGATTATCGCGGATTAATTGGTGGGTTTCCTCATTCGTTGAGGTCATCCAGCAAGAGATCTGTGGGCGATCAATCGAGCGCGTCATCATTGAAAACGGCTTTGGCGGATTATCCCCAGGCTGTTCAGTCAGCGCGCTAAAATCAATCGAGCTTCGCCTAATCCGGGGAGGAGTCCCGGTCTTTAAGCGGCCGAGAGTAAATCCTAAACTTCGCAAGGAATCGCTAAGAGGATTTGAGGCTCTGTCTCCAACACGACCACCCTCCCTCTGCTCAGTCCCTGTATGCATCAGTCCACGCAAAAAAGTTCCTGTGGTTATAACCGCGGCGCTGCAGGGAATACGGGAGCCATCTGCGAGGTGTACCGCCGATACTGCAGATCCCTCGACTTCAATTGAAGCGATCTCCCCTTCAATGATTGTGATATTAGGGTACGACTCGACTAATTTTAAAACTCCAGCCTTATAAAGATCTCGATCAGCCTGAGCGCGAGAAGACTGTACTGCCGGACCCTTCGAGCCGTTTAAGGTTCGAAACTGAATCCCGGTTTGATCGATCGCAACGCCCATAACACCGCCCAGGGCATCGACCTCCTTTACGAGCTGCCCCTTTCCGAGGCCCCCAATTGCCGGGTTACAAGACATCTGCCCTATGCCGGCTTTTCGTAGTGTCACTAAGCTGACATTTAGACCCATTCTGGCAGCAGCGGTCGCAGCCTCCACCCCGGCATGGCCGCCGCCAACTACAACAATGTTTTGAGAATTTATGGGTTTCACGTACGTAAATTGAATAATCTTAAATAGTTATCCGTCATTCCCCCACACAAATCAAACCGGCAATAAAGTCAGGTAATATCAGCTAGTTAGAATAGTTACCAAATTTTTACTTCTTACACCTCGATATGGCAGGATTCTTGAAGGTTCGAATTTTAAGTTAAGTCATCCTTTTTAGTAAAAGCTCAATAACTCTAGGTAGTACACGTGGCGTCTCGGTTCTTTTCTTCAGGTTTGTTTTTAAAGGTTGCCTCCGTAAAGGTTGATCTCTCCTGCATGAATAATCTGTGGGTCCATCCAGAACTAAAGTCCACCGGAGTCGGATACGGCTCATATTCTTACGCGCAACGACTTCAACGGGCTTACGCCGTGCAACGCCGCGAAGCCGTGCTGCATTCCCCAATGTTACAGTCTTTCATCCTTGCGGTACTGGTTCTCTTACCCCTTTGCGTGGGGCTAATTTTATTTAAGTCCTATGGTAGTTCAACTACGGTCATGGATTGGGTTGATTCTCACTTCTTCCCATCGTATCGACATCATGTTGCACCATTAGATAAGAATTCGTTTCTTGCCGGACTAACCCGCGAGGAGCGAGACGATCTCGATTCAAAAATATTTTACATCTCGACCATCATCAAGGACGCGAGGGAGAGTGTAAACTCTGAGCAGTTGGCAACCACGATCGTGGCTGAATCCAAAGCTGCCGGGTATGACCCGCTATTTGTAACGGCAGTGATCTTTGCTGAGAGCACATTTAAACAGGCTGCAAAGTCAAATCGCGGAGCACTTGGGTTAATGCAGATTCTTCCAGATACCGCCAAATTTATTGCTCGAGTGGATGGCCATGACTGGCGCGGAAGTTGGAGTCTAACGAACGATCCCTCTTATAATATCCGGTTAGGCATCGCTTACCTTAAGCACCTTGAAAGCGATTATAATCTCTCCACCGAACAGATGCTGATGGCTTATAACTGGGGCCCGGCAAACGTTGTAAAGTACCTAAAGAGAGAGAAGCACCCGCCGACCGAAACGAAAAACTACGTAAAAAAGATTACCAAGATGCACAAAAACTGGAGTTCCGATTTCGCCGAGCGCAAATCAGCTTTCAAATATATGGCGGTCAACTATTACGGAGCGGACGTGAGTGTTACCCGTTCCGAATCCTAAGCCTTAAAGGTTTTCTCTCCCAAATAATCGAAGCACACCACGCACCGGCGCCCCTAAAATTACCCCTATTCGATCCGTAAAGCTAAGTTGATTTAAGCCTTTCGACTTTAGCGCAGCGGCGAGGTCAGCATCAGTTCGCTTCATATATCCCTCGATTATTTCGGAACAAAACTGAAGCAGTGTCTTATTTTCAGTCGTCGCAGCGATCTGATTGCATCTCAGAAACATCTCGTAATCGGAGCTTGCTGCGCCATTTAATTTAAGGGCTGATTCCAAATCACGGCTTGATTTGATGGTTGAATCCTGACCAGTCGAGCAGATCTTTTCTAGGTAATGTTGCTGGAGCGCATTTAATTCTCCAAGAACCCCGCGGTCTTGATTGGTTTTGCTCTGAGCGATCTCGGCATTTACCAAAAGAATGCGATCTTGCGCCGATCTTCCGCCATTACTAACTATCACCCGATCAAAGATCACTAGTGACTTTACCAACTCAATCCCACGCTCTATCTGAGAAAAGCTCCCATCAAGCAATATTCGCTCTAAATCTTTCCAAACCGGATCCGCCAACTTAGACTCCTTTAATCCAGCCAACAGGGCACCGAATTGCTCAGCGCGCGCCAAGTCTCCAACCCTTCTGGATTTATCGCCGAAGAGATCAATTTTTGCGCTCTCCAGAATCAAGTTTACTACGTCTCGAACCGGGGCCACTCCTGATTTAGAATGCGAAGCGACACCATCAAAGACTCGCTCGAGAGCCTGTTCAACATCTCTAATTGTAACCTCGATAGCCGGGTTGATTTTCTTACGATCTTTTCTAAAAGCATCTAAACTAATTACAGTGGTATCGGAGAGTGGGTCGCGGTCCGGATCACTATGCGGAGGATTATGGTTTGGATCACGTTGATGAGAAGTCATAGCAGCGCAACTTAAAAGCCTGAGAATCAGTCCCTATTGTAGCGGAGGTCTGAACCCTAAGAGATAAAATGGGCATTCTAGGGAGCCTACAGTATATAGTTGAAATTGTTAGAAATTGGCCCGTGGTGCGGACATTCTCCTGCACTATTCTGCTACTTTCCAATACAAAACTTAGAGAATATGCGCCCTAAGATATCCTCGTTCCACGTCTTTCCTATGATCTCATTTAAGGCGTTTAACCCGGCTCTTAGTTCAGCACTGATAAATTCAAGCGGCATCTTTCCTTCGACTGCTTCAATAGCTCGATCAAGCGATGTGCCTGCGACTCTTAACGATTCGCGCTGGCGCTCTGTGGTAACAACTACGCTGCTTTCGGCTTGATCGGGGATTCGCGCTTTAAGTTCTTCTGTCAGTCCTTGAACAAGCTGCTCTACCCCCTCTTTAGTTTTTGCGGATAGATAGAACACCCGATCAACCTCAGCACTTTGAAACTCAGCCCGAGTGAAAGCATCTTTGGCTAAGTCAATTTTATTAACGATTAGCCAGACCCTTCCTTCACTCCGTTTAGCGAGTTTCAATACCTCATTCCAGGAGGCTCCGGAGGATTGCTCATCGCCGCGCCCATCTACCACTAAGAATACGAGATCACACCAACTCAGCCGCTCCTTCGCCAGTTCCACCCCGATCTTTTCCACCTCATCACTGCTTTCAGTAATCCCAGCAGAATCGCAAAAAACAAAGCGGTATCCATTGAAAGTTGCCTGCTCCTCAATCACGTCCCGAGTGGTGCCTGGAACGCTAGTTACGATGGCACGCTGGGTTCCTAATAGAGCGTTTAAAAGGCTCGATTTTCCGGCGTTTGGAAGCCCGCAAAGCAGCACTCTAAAACCGTCTCTTAAGACCTGTCCGTAGGAATAGGTCTCAATTAGGTGTTCAATCTGCTCCCGGCATTTTGAAAGTGTGGCAAGGATTGAGTTTATAGTCTCCGGCTTAATATCCTCCTCTGGGAAATCGATCGAGGCTTCAACCTCTGCTAAGGTATTACGCAACGGTTCACCGATTTCGCTAATCGCATTACTTAGTCTCCCCTTCATCTGTTCTGACGCCACACGTAACGACGCCTCACTTGTGCTTGCTATAAGATCTGCTATGGCCTCAGCCTGAAGCAGATCGATCTTACCGTTCATAAATGCGCGCTTAGTGAACTCTCCTGCCTCAGCCGGAGCAACGCCCGAGGCATACAGTGAGCGCAATACCTTTTGAACTAAGAGCAGAGATCCGTGCATCTGAAATTCCACGATGTCTTCGCCAGTGTAACTGTTCGGCTCAGGCATATAGACCGCGAGGGCCTTATCGATCGCCTGTCCGGTCTTAAAATCAATCATTTCACCGAAAATAAGCTCCCTTGGGTGCTTTACCGGGGAACGTTTGGACGAGAAGACTGCTCGAAGGGCCTTTCTAGCCCTTGGTCCGCTGACACGAATTACCGCCACCCCGGAAGGCGCTGGCGCTGAGGCGAGAGCGGCAATTGTCTCAGCCATTTAGTTGAGTCCTTTAAACAATCGTCAAGATATACGCTACCACGAACAGTCCAACGCCCACTACCGCCGTTGCACTTCCCGGTGAAAGTGCTCTCTCTGTCCTAATACAAGCCTGCTGCACAACAGAGATCGTATTGTTCACCAACCAGTATAAAACCAACCCGGACGGGAAACTAATAAAGAGAAACGAGAGAAAAACTGTAAAGATCATCATCATCTTTTTCTGCGTCGGATCAGGCGTTGGAGTCATCCATTGCTGAACCAACATCATCAAGCTCATTAAGATCACCATAATTGGAAGCGGTAACCCGAGAAATTGTAGATGCTCTGGAGCAGAGAGATCGGTAATCCAAAGGGCAAAGGGCGCATGCCGAAGCTCAATCGAGTAGAGCAAAGCGTTATATAACCCAAGAAATACGGGGATTTGGATCAGTATTGGGAAGCACCCGCCTAATGGATTTACGCCGTGGCGCTTATAGAGCGCCAACATCTCTTGATTCATCTTAGTCGGATCGCTCTTATATCGGTCACGCAGGGCTTTCATCTCCGGCTGAATTTTAGTCATCGCAGACATGGAGCGAAAACTAGATTTGGTAAGCGGAAGGAAAGCTGCCTTGATCAAAATAGTTAAAAGTACAATCGAAAGGCCGTAATTTCCAAATAGTTTGTATAGCCAACGCAAACCAACCAATAGCGGATACGCCAAAAACGTAAACCAACCTAAATCGATGTTGCGCTCAAGCTGGAGGTTTAAACTCTTAAGTAAGGTGTAATCCTTGGGACCGACGTAAAGTTTAAACTGCCCGCCATTCTGTGTGCCGGCGACACGCGAGAGGTAGAGATCGTTATCCTTCCTTACCGCTGCATTTTGGTTTCCCGGTGCCGGTATCAAGGTCGACATAAAGTAACGATTGGCAAATGAAAGCCAGTTACAATTACCAAGTTGAATTAGATCCGGCCCTACGGTTGCGGCCGTAGTGTGGGTGATCTTATCCTCGGAAAGACTGATGAACCCTATAAAATCGAATCTACTAGAATCAGCAGCATGAGGATCAAAGCTTGTCCATTCAAGCCAAATTCGAGAACCGTCACTGGTCGGTTGGTTGAGCGTTACATCGACATCAAAGATATAACTACCGGCAGAAAACTTTAGCGTCTTAGTTATGACTGTGCCATTTTCCAGGGTTCCAACGAGCTTAACGCTTAAATCGCTTCCGGCTTGAAGCTTATACCGTCCGCTATCCCCCAGCCCTTCAGTTGCGCCTTCCACTCGATAAACCACGAAAGAGTCTGTAAGTCCGGCCACGTAAACACCTAAGGGTAGAGGTGCATTCTCAAGCGTGTGAATCATCTCGAGCGGCTCTTTAGACTGCAACTCTTTCTTGTAGCGCATCAACTTATATTCGAGTAATCGGCCGCCAAGCAGCGACACCTTGGCTCGAAATTTGTCACTTTCAACTGTAAAAAACGGTTGAGCGTTTAGCTCGGCCGGGGTGGGCGATCCAATTCGCGGAGGCGAATTTGTAGCCCCACTCTGCGGAGAAATCATAGGTTGAACAGGGGAGTTTGGCGAGGCGGTGCTCTGCTGCTGGTTTGGGGCACCGCTCGGAACAGGTGTTGCCTCCGGTGCGACGTAGCTTCGCGTGTATGGGGAAAGAATCAATTCCGAATACAGCATTACGATCATTATCGAGATAAAGATCGCAATCAAAGTCCTTCTTTCATTCTCCATCTGAAACCTCAACTCCTCTTATCTACCATGCCTAAACCCGGGACCGGATCAGAGCCGCCTTTGCAATACGGATTGCAGCGCAAAATTCGCCACACTCCAAGGCATGCTCCTCTACAGACTCCGTGACGCTCCACAGCCTCAACAAAGTAATCTGAGCAATACGGTTCAAATCGGCAGCTGTTGCCAAAAAAAGGCGAAAGCCAGCGCTTGTAAAAACCGTGCAGCACTCTAAGCATTTTTTACTATCCCTGCTCGCTTAATTAAGCCAAAAAGCTCTCTTTCAATCTGCTCAGAAAGGCAGCTTTCGGCTCCGCGTTTTGCCACTATGACTACGTCAAATCCGGTGGAGAATCTACCTTTTGTGGTCCTTAAAAATTCCCTAATGCGACGTTTTATTCGGTTTCGTACCACAGCCCGTGAATCAATCTTTTTGGTAACGGTAAGCCCAAAGCGTAGGCTCCGGTGGTCAGTCTCAACGGCTATTACTAAAAAGTGCTTAGAATGGAATTTGTTTCCCTGATTTTGAATGCGCACAAAATCCTTGCGCTCCTTTAACCTGAAAGCGCTTGGGAATTTTTGGTTCATCAGGATTGTGTATAGCGAACTCTATACGCTTACGAACTAGGATTTGTAATGCCCTTTCTTTGGGGTGGTCACAACAAGTCTCTTTCGACCGCGAGCTCTACGTCGGTTTAACGCCTTTCTTCCGCCACGGGTCGACATGCGCTTTCTAAATCCATGAACTCTGCGACGACGCACTTTGCTAGGTTGAAATGTTCTTTTCATAACGAAATCTTTGAATCAGAATTTTTGAGTGATTCTTTATAGTTATTTAGGTTACCAAGGTCAAGCGCGCGGCAGAAAATACAATTCCGGATCGTTCTCTCTAATTTCTTGTAACTATTTGATAACACCGATTTTAATGGATACCTAAGATTAGAATAGGGTCGGGAGGGGGCTTCTGCCTAAAGAGAAACTAGAGCGTAAAGCTGCTAGTTTATCTAAAAACCTACGCCCCCCCTCATAGACATTCTCCCTCGGCTCAGCCCAAGATTGCAGCGACATTGGCGGTGATAAAACACGCCAGAGATCCTGCAAGCAAAGCTTTAAATCCGAGTTTGAACATCTCACCCTTTCTCTCCGGAGCGAAAACTCCAAGGCCACCAACCAGGATGCCGATCGAGCAGAAGTTTGAGAAACCACACAGTGCATAGGTGAGGATCGTCACCGAATGCTGACTGAGCGGCTGCAACGTAACTCCTGCGGCGATAGGTTCTCCTGAAAGGAACGTCGCTAGGTCTTTGTAGGCGATGAACTCGTTGAGGATCGTTTTTTCAGCTAGGAATACTCCCGCCGAAAACGTTTCCTCAGCCGGTACACCCATCAACCACGCAACCGGCATAAAGAGTCGACCAAAGATCTCCTGGAATGTGTCAAACCCTGCGGTCTGAAAGCCTGTTTTGGCCGTCAAAAATCCGCAAGCTTCGCCCCACGCTCCATTCGTCAGATTAATCAGGCAGCTGATGCCAAAAAGCATCAAGACGACGTTAATTGCGAGTTTTCCGCCGTCTTTAAGACCTGTCTCGAAGGTATCGAAGGCACCGTTGCAACGCCGAACGTGAGTCAGCTTTACTTCCCCGCTAGTCTCTGGAACACCAGTCTCAGGCAGGATAATCTTTGCCAGCATGATTGCAGCTGGGGCAGAGATGATCGATGCCGTAAGAATGTGCACCGAGATATCAGGGAAATAAGGCTGTAACCAGAGTATGTACAAGGCCATCACACTTCCTGCGATGGTTGCCATCCCTCCGGTCATCACGCAGAGAAGCTCTGAACGGGTCATCGTGGCAAGATAGCGCATCGAGAGAAGCGGTGCTTCGGTCTGCCCGAGGATGATGTTTCCAACGGCAGACACTGCTTCAGCTCCACTTACACCCAACACATACCTAAACACACGAGCGACGCCGTAAACTATGCGGTGCATTAGACCGACCTCGTAGAGGATGGTCATCAGACAGCAGAAAAACACCACCATCAGCATGCCGCCGAAGGCGAATGGCACCTCTGTTGGAAGCTTGGCAAAGATCGGTTCCGCAGACTGGATCACCACCTTCTGGAATAGCCAGTTTACGCCTTTACCAACGCTATCGAAGAAACCTCGCACAGTTTCGATGTGCAGCACGAGCGCCGCAATCACAAACTGCATCAGCAGAGCCGGGATGATCGTTCGCTTCCACCGGATCGCACTCCTCCTTTCAGAGCAGAGGTATGCGATGGCGACAAAGACGACGATTCCTAGAACGGGCTGGACGATCTCCATTCGTCCTCCTTTCTGTTAGGGGAGTTATCGGGGTGGGTAACAAAGGTAGAAACCTTCTCGGTGTTATTTCGAACTAAGCCTGAGGCCGTAGCTGAAATTGACACCAACATTTAATAGAAGCCCTCTACCCGATAAGATATTCGTTCCAAAGAACAACAATTTTTGGAAGGGAGATGATAGAGGGTTTTTGATTGAATTTGAAGCACTATCAAAAATCTATCAGTACCATTTTCCGTGAATCTCGTAATAACCTGATTCCCTTGGCCAAAAAATGGTACTTATAGATTTTTGTTCATTAGTGCTCACTCCTTATCGGTCGAGCCATTAAGCTAGAAACCATCTGTTTGGGGGATATCTCCTCTCGCAGCAATCGATCAACTTCAAACGATATCGGCATATCGACTTTATATTTTTCCGCGAGCTTTAAGACTAAAGGAGCCGTGTGCACGGCTTCTGCAACCGAACCTAGTGTTGCCACAATTTCAGATAACTTCTCGCCCTTTCCAAGCTTGAGTCCGACTGTGCGGTTTCTACTCGTATCACAGGTTGCGGTCATAACCAGATCGCCCAAGCCGCTTAAACCAGAAAGTGTGCGCATATCGGCTCCCATAGCGACCGCTAAGCGCATCATCTCTGCTAATCCTCTGGTGATTAATCCAGCCCGCGCCGAATCTCCAAGTCCCATCCCATCACAAACCCCAGCAGCTAGTGCGATTACGTTTTTTACCACACCGCCAAGCTCCACCCCTAACGGATCGCTCGAAGTGTAAACCCGCATTGAGCCACCACTAAAGATAGTCGCTACACGCTTTGAAACGTCTTCTTCAACTGAGGCAGCTACGACTCCGCATGGCATTCCACGGATGACATCCCGCGCAAAACTTGGTCCGGAGAGCACTGAAAGCTTAACCCCGCTTGGCAGTACTCTTTTTGCAAGTTGCAGCGGAGTATCTAGACTTTGCGCATCCAACCCCTTTATCGCGCTAATTATTAAAGAGTTTGCTCTAATTCTTACGCTTTTTAAAACGTCCGAGAGAACGTGAGATGGCACCACTAAGATTAAAACATCGCGTGCCAATGCCTCTCCAAGATTGTTAGTCGCACGCAAATTTTGATTTAACGTTACCCCAGATTGGTACCGTGGATTTTGATGTTTGGAATTAATTGCGGGAGGGATATCGGTTTCAAAGCACCAACCAAGCACATCGTGCCCAATGCCGCTTAGGTGATTGGCAAGAGCAGTGCCCCAGTTTCCAAGCCCTAAAACTGAGACTTTCTCACCCATTTGAAATCCTAAATTGTCATTAAAACTATTTAGTTCTGCTCTTCATCTCCGGGTTCTGCGTCGATCTCGGTAAGCTCAATTACCTCTGCACTATTAGTTTCGGCGATCGCAACATCTTCGGAAGGATCTTCCGATTCATCCCCGCCATTGTCACCGTTTACGCTCTCTGCCAATCGAGTAACGGCTAAAGCGGTTTCCCCTTGATCCAAATCAATCAAACGCACGCCCTGCGTATTTCTTCCGATTACAGAGACGTTTTTCACGTTAATACGGATAATCTTTCCGGATGAGGTAATTAACATGGCGTCGTGATCGTCAGTTACTGCGCAGGCGCCTATTACCGGACCGTTTCGCGCGCTAGTTTGAATATCAATCACTCCCTTTCCGCCGCGGCTCTGAGCTCGGTATTCTTCGATCTCAGTGCGCTTACCGTAACCATTTTGGCAAACGGTAAGTAGCGTTCCGGTTTTCTCTTTGGATGCCGACATAGTTTGGGTCACGACGGTCATGCTAACAACGTAATCGTCCTGATCTAGGGTAATACCTCTCACTCCTCGGGCGGAACGACCCATCACACGAACGTCTCCCTCGCTAAATCGAATTGACATCCCGCCACGAGTGCAAAGTATGATTTCGTCGCTACCCTCGGTTAAACCCACACCAATTAGATTATCTCCCTCATCCAGCGAGGCCGCTATGATTCCGCCTGGTCTTGGACGAGAGAAGTCTTCCAAGCTTACGCGCTTTACCACTCCTTGCTTTGTCGCAAAGATCACAGAGCGCGAAGCGCTAAACTCCCGAACTGGGAGAATCGCGGTAACCTGTTCCTCTTCCCGCAGTTTTAAGAGATTAACCAACGCGCGACCTCGGGCAACTCGAGAAGTTTCCGGCAAATCATAGACTTTTAGCCAGTACAACCTACCTCTCGAGGTAAAGCAAAGCAGCCAAGATAGAGTCGAGGCACTAAAGAGGTGTGAGGTAAAATCCTCATCTTTAGCAGATGCCCCAAGAATCCCTTTTCCTCCACGTTTCTGAGCTCGATAACTGCTAACCGGCGTGCGTTTAGCGTAACCTTTGTGGCTAATGGTAACGACCATCTCTTGATCTGGGATTAAGTCTTCTACATCAATCTGCACATCTTCGTCGGTAATCTGAGTGCGTCTCTCATCTCCAAACGCTTCGCGGACTTCTTTCAGTTCGCCAACGATAATTGCATCGACCTTTTTACTGTCAGCGATAATAGCGCGCAGTCTCTCAATCTCCTTTGCAAGCTCGCCGTGCTCTTTCTCGACGGCTAAGCGCTCCATCCCGGTAAGTTTCTGCAATCTTAAATCTAATATCGCTTGGGCTTGGATGGCGCTAAGCTCAAAACGCGAAATTAAGCCGTCTTTGGCCTCTTTTGGCGTGTCAGATCCACGGATCAGTTTGATTACTTCATCGAGATTTAATAAAGCGATCCTAAAACCCTCAAGGATATGCATCCTCTCTTCGGCTTTTCTGAGCTCAAAGCGGCTTCGGCGCACTACCACGTCACGGCGGTGATTAATGAAGTGCTGTAATAGCTCAATCAAAGAGCAGACAACTGGGCGACCATCCACGATCGCTAAGTTAATAATCCCGAAGCTAGTCTGCATCGGAGTAAGCTTATAGAGCTGGTTCATCACGATATCAGTAATCGCATCGCGGCGAAGTTCGATAACAACTCGCATGCCGTGACGATCAGATTCATCGCGGATATCTCCGATACCTTCGATCTTTTTATCATTTACAAGCTCAGCGATCTTTTCCACCAACCGAGCTTTATTAACTTGGAACGGAATCTCCGTAATCACGATCGCTTGAATATCTTTTTTTCTCCCCTTAAGGGTCTCAACTTCAGCCTTAGCACGAAGCTGCAGAACCCCGCGTCCGGTAGCATAAGCCGCACGAATTGGGGCTCTGCCGCAAATCAGCGCACCCGTCGGAAAATCAGGGCCTGGGATGTGCGCCATCATTTCTTCGAGGGTAATTTGAGGATTCTCAATTAAGGCAATCGCTCCGGTAATTACTTCAGTCAAATTGTGCGGAGGAATATGCGTTGCCATTCCGACCGCAATACCGTCCGCGCCATTCACCAAAAGGTTTGGGAAAACGGAAGGCAGAACAGTCGGCTCTTGAACCGAACCATCGAAGTTGGGAACAAAATCGACTGTGTCTTTTTCAATGTCTGCGAGAAGCTTCTCTGCAATCCGAGTCATGCGACACTCGGTGTAACGGTAAGCAGCCGGTGGATCACCATCGATTGATCCAAAGTTCCCTTGCCCGTCGATCAATGGATAACGAAGTGACCAACCCTGAGCTAATCGAACGAGTGCTTCATAGACCGGAATATCACCGTGTGGGTGAAAGTGTTTTAAGACTTCACCGACAACACCAGCGCACTTAGAGAAACTCTTCCCCGGAAGAAGCCCTTCTTTTAGCATGGCGTAAATGATGCGGCGTTGAACCGGCTTAAGTCCGTCCGTGACTAATGGAAGCGCCCGACCAACGATTACGCTCATGGCGTAATCGAGGTAGGACTGACGCATCTCATCTTCAATATAAACTGGCTCAGGGACTCTTACTTCTTCCATAAGTATTCAGAATTACTTTACAAACTAACGATTTCTGGCAAAACTAAACTAAGCTTTACCCGGCCAATTGCCCGATTTGTGAGCCAAAACTACCGTGAAACCTCCGCAAAATCCACACTTTGGGGCGTAATAATATCTCTTATTTGAGGTAAGGTTAATTCCTATATCTCGTTGGAATTATTCGGATTTTGGTTTACTTCGTGCACTGGAACGTCATGCCGCGCCCGGAATAGCCCGAATCTTCACGCAAGGTGACAAAGAAGCAATGAAGCGAGCTCAAAAGAAAAACACAGTAGCCGAGATCGTTGTCGTAAAGGTGACAGATCCGCCGCTTCGCCTCTACGATCTTTTGACGCGTTCCGGTCACGAACTAAAGGAGGTTCGGGACTTTGGTCATGCGAAATCGATTCTCTCTGAGTGCAGGAACCCTGCACTTTTAATCTGGGGAAGTAACAAAGACGAAGAGAGTACGGAACTTGCTCAGCGCCTCATCACTTCAAAAGAATTCATCAACCACACATTGATTCTAGTCGGAAGTAATGCTGCTAGACATCACATTGAGCTTACAAAGGTATACCCGGTCGTCGCGGCTCTAGATAACACCACTGCGCTTCAAGAGATTGTCTCGGTAGTGAACCAAGCAATTGAGTTTGCTGCAACGCATGATGCCGGACCAAGAACCCCAAGTGGCCGCATTGAAAAAGTAGTAAAAGATAAGATTTTTAAAAGTAACGCTCCCCTCGCGCAACCGATCTTAGAACAGGCTTTGGCCTTCTCTTCAGGCGGGAAACGGTTGCGCGGGGAGGACTTCGTTTTATCGTTCCATCCGGATTTCTTTAGTCGCGGTGAACTTGTGCCAAAAAATCCGCGGGCCAAAGACTACCTTGATCGACTGCTTTTAGAGCTTCCGCGACCGGCTAGAGAATACGTTCAAAGGGTCGCATTTGTGACTGATCAGTTTATGCAAGCCCTTGAAATTTCAGAGGCACTTAACGAGTCTGCAAGAACCGCTGCTTCTCTCTTTGCTGACGCCCTAAAGGACCGCGGCGAACTTTTAAGGAACGATTATCTAGATAGCTCTGAAACTGATTTACGCAGCGAGCTAGTTGCGCGATACAAGCGCTCCGCTCGAAAAATTGCGGATGAGACTGGAGATACTGAAGCCGCTGAGATTTTACTTTCAATGTCTGAATGTATTGCCGGCAACGAACTTTTTGATAACCAACGGGCCTTGGTTGCATCCTCAATCATTGCTTCCGATATCATCGCACGGGCCTGCTGGAAATCTGGGAAGTGGAATCAAACGGGAATCTATTCGACTCTTTCTAAGCTGAGAAGGCCTGCATCCGTAACGCTCCATCCAAAAGTTCTCTCCTGTGTAATTTTATTTCTTGCAGAGGCCTCAAATTCTGAAGCAAGCATTCTTCTCTATCCAAAGCTGCCTCCACAGATCAGGGAGCGGCTTAAAGCCTTTAGAACAACTTGTCCGGTGCAAGTTGAGGCTGGAGAAAAGGTTGTACCGATTACTGGGCTTGCGCCAGGAATGTGCACATCACGTCCGGTTTATGACTGTGAGGGCACAACCATAGTTGAAGCTAATATGGCTCTAGATTTCGACCTGATTTTACGGCTTTGGCAGCTCTCCGCGATAAAGCCGCTGTTAATGCCGGTGGTAGTTACAAAGGACGCCGAGGCCGAGCCGCCAGTACACGATTCTCACAGCACCGCACACGCTTAACTGCCCTGGGGGAGAAAGCACCCTCCCCCAGGGCCTTCTTTTCTCGAATAAGCCCTACACTCTAAGCGGATCTATGATCGGCGTTAAGCCGCTTTGCTAACCCTCCGCTTCGACTTAGTTAGAACGCCAGGTAGCCTTCTTACGGCTCGTGACGCTATATAAATATCCATTGCTCTTTGAGAATTGAGCCAAAACTCTGCCGACGTCTCGAAGGCTGCTCCTAATTTTAACGCTATTTCTGCAGTTAATGAACACCTTCCATTGACGATGCGATTAATAACCTTGATATCGCAACCGATATGGTCGGCCAGCTCCTTTTGCGTAAGTCCCATTGGCTTAAGAAACTCTTCCCTAAGAATCTCTCCAGGACCTGTAGGTCTTCTAATTACGCTTCTCATGGTGTTTCCTAATGATAATCAACAACGTCTACTCGCTCTGGTCCATTATCCGACCAAGCAAAAACTATGCGCCATTTTTCGTTAATCCGAATGCTATATAGCCCATGAAGATCACCCCTTAGCGGCTCTAATCTGTTTCCCGGAGGAGCCTTAAGATCAGAAAGCACCTTAGCATAGTGCAGCATATCCAACTTACGGCGCACTATGCCGCTAATGCCCGACCAAGCACATTTTTTCTTTAACTTTCCGCCGTAGAAGAACTCAGCTACTAACGGAGAAGCAAAAGACTTTATCGGCATATAAATACTATACCTTAACTAGGTAAACCTTGTAAAGGTATATGGGCTACAGATTGTTTATTTTAGGAAAACCATCCGGAATTGGATCTTTCCGATAACTACCTCGCTCACCAATCCTCTGCGGAAAAATTAACCTCGCGTAAAGACTAGATTCTTTTCTCAGATAAGCCCTACACTTTAAGCCGCACGTAGTTTATCAAGTTAGCATGCATCGGATCATTCTTTTCTTTGCCTTTGTAGTAGTCATCGCTCTCAGCTTCATCAATCTAATTCCGTCGAATATGCTTTTTTTAGATGATCAAGCGTTCTCCATGGCAATTGGAAAGCTTGCGCTAAAGGGGGAGATTCCGCTTAACGGCCTTCCTTCTCATCTTGGAGCAAGGCACATCGGACCATTCTATCTCTGGTACGTAACTCTTTGCATGCTTATTTCAAATTCCGATCCTTATCTCTGCTCTTTAATATTTACGGTCACTAAATTACTGAGCATCCCGGTCTTAGTCTTCGGAGTGCGTTTGCTCACACCACATCCACGAAGATGGGAGTGGCCGGCGCTTGGCGTAATTCTTACTTTCATTTCAGGAAATCTGATTCAGGTTCTAAGGATCGATTGGATCAATAACTTTCTTATCGTACTAGTAGCCTTCTCTCGACAGGACCTTGTTCTGAACTGTGCCGCGTTCGGCCATTCAGGCGGAAGCGGAGTCGTCATCGCTCCCCACGGAATCGAAGTTTCTCCCCGCTCGTTTTCACTCTCTGACTGTTCGGAGGAGTCCTTGCGAATCCCGCTCCAGGTGCATTATGGACACGGTGAGTCTGCCGGCGACAAACTCTTTACCGTCCGGTTGTCGCTCGATTCACCTGCGTCACGGGTGGAAGTTCCCTTGCGGGTCCGAGTTCAATTGTCCGACATCGAAGTGAGCGGTCGCGCAGTCGTCGAGCGCGGCGATCTGCTGCTGCGCCACACACTCCGCAATCACACACAAAACGTCGTGCACTTTCGCAGTATCGCCGGCGTCCCTGGGCGGGAACGGCAATACCGTCCCATCGCCAGCCTCGAGCCTGGCGAATCGCAAACGATCGAATACCGCTTCCGCAATGCCGGCGACCTGATCGGCCGTCACGTCACCCTCGCCCTTCGCGAACTCAACGACGGCCCGCGTCAGCACAACCTCGACATTGTCGTGCCCTGATCCGCCTCTCTTGCAAATCAAACACGCCGCACGCTTCCTCACCTCCAACAATTCACATCCCCGATCGAAACCCGGTGAGACTCGCCCGGCGAGCATTTCGCAATCCTCCGCGCGCTCTTAGAATCCGCTCACCTTGGAGACCATGCTGGCGACAGGCTGGTGGCTGTTGTTTTGGACGGCGCTCGGGCTCTGCGTTGGCAGTTTCCTCAACGCTGTCGTCTACCGCCTCCCGCGCGGAAAGTCGCTCACTTTACCGCTTTGGTCGGCCTGTCCTTTCTGTCGCCGAAAGATCGCCTGGTATGACAACCTTCCCATCGTGAGCTTCCTCAACCTGCGCGGTCGCTGCCGCAACTGCGATGTCCCCATCCCGACGCGATACCTCGTCATCGAAGCGCTGATGGCCATCATCGTGCTGGTTCTGCTCGACGCCTTTTTTATCGGAGACGTGCGCCAGGGAATCAGCCGCAGCCAGTTCG
>CAZJXY010000028.1:0-15904 GCA_964549925.1 uncultured Bdellovibrionales bacterium
GAACCATGAAGAGTTCGCGGCTTATTGCGCTGAGGGCAGCGAAATAAAGACACTGTTCGCTTGGTGCGGACTCGATAGTTCAGACGACGAACCTACACCGCTTTCCGCTTTCTCTGCCGCTGAAAAATCTGAAGATCAATCTGCTCTTTGACCCGCGATTCCAAGACGAAGTCTCCGAAGTCAAGCGCAATGTTTCCTGCGTTGATATGTGGAAATTGCCTCTTTGCTTGTTCGATCCATTCCGCTTCGGTTTTGTGTGAAAACTCTTCTTGCGTCATAGTGCGAAGCTTTTCTCCGCGCTCTTTGTCGATCAGATAAATCTTGGCCTCAAGGTTTACTAAGGTCCCATCAATATCAAAAACTCGGATCGTATCCGATTTTGACTTGTTGCGCTTTTCTTCGAATTTCTCCAACAAACTTTCCCACATCTTATCTGGGGGAAGCTTTCTTACATCAATCACTTTCAATCGATCGCCTAATCTGTTTGCTTTTGCATAGTGCTCTACGGCTTTTAGATTTTTATCTTCGTCATCATAAAAAATTACTTTCTTATAGTCGTTCAACAGTGCTTTAAGGATCGTGAGCTTCCGCTCTGCGGTATTTGTTCCTGGAACTTTCTCTCTCTCGACAGGGTCGTTTGGGAAGAACCGATATTGGTCGGCAATGCTATGGTTCAAGAAGCGCTCGACTGTTTCTACTAGCACCTTATTGTTACTTTTACTGCTTCTGGCGGTTAAAAGCGCTATCTCGTCCCCCTGCTGGATCCCGTTTAAGGCGGCGATTAGAGCCGGTAAATATTTTCTTTTGGTGTCTAAAAAGGTTTCACTAGCTACAGCATGAGTCTCTGGATCGAGGAGCAAGCGGAAGAATAAGCGTGAGCGTTGATCTGTGCTTTTCTTTTTTAATGTTTCGTAAGATGAGTAAATTTGACTCAAACCATGAGTATCTTCGTGCTTGGCCAGCATCTGAGCTAAAATCCAGCTCTGTTCCTTGTGCGTCAGCGCTTCAAAGCGCGAGGTTAAAAATTGGTCGCGGTGAGGATTGGGCTGTACCTTCGATTCCTTCCCTGGGCGTGCGTAAGCCTTATGGTCATCATAGTTGGCTGGTTGACTTGCCGCGGCCTTCAGTCGCAGAGAATCGTGAGCGACTCGAAGCATCTCCTTGTCATTTTCAAACCGCCCAAGCTGGTCTTCAAAGTAAATAAATTTCTGTGGTGCGTATGTCGCCAATCTTTTCGGCAAAACCGTATATTCAGCAAAGGCTTCGGCCCAATCCTCCCACGGGCTGGTCTTAGCGTAGTCTCGCAGGCTAAATTCAGCGTTAAAGCGATGGGCATAGAGCGTCTTTTCGCCGCTATCCCAGCGGAAGATCATCCACTGTCCTTGGTACTGAACCGGAATCCCTAGAGCGAACTCGTGTTTTTGATCGATTAATGCCGCTTGTTTATCATGTTTTATCTGCACTCGCTTTGAGTCAAAAATAATCCAACCGGATATCTCAAGCCACCGCCCAAAATCATAAAGCGAATCAGCCGGCCCAGCGATTCGATCGTTTGAAGTGTCATAGACTAGATTACTCTCTCGTCCAAGCTGCAGGCCGTGCCCAATCTCATGGGCCAGGGCAACTTGAAGAGAGCTGACACCGTCGTACTTTTTCTCTAGAAACTCGTCATGAATTGCATCGTCCGATACATCGATGCGTCCTGATTTGAAGTGACGCACCGCAAATGGCACCTCATCCGATTCGTCTTCTGACTCGGAACCTTCTTCGGCCACCTTTCGCACTCGAGAGACTTCGGTAAGTAGTGGGGTAAATAAAACCCGCCCCTCGCCGATTGCGTTTAGCACTTTTGCAATGTCCTCAAGATCGTCCATGTTCCATTGACGGACGTAACGACCCTTCTTATCCTTCTCCGCGCTTAAATTTATGCCGTAGATTCCTTCGATCGCACTCTTAACGATTACCCGGTTAGTCAAATCCCTAAGTTCGCCAACACTCTCGCAGCGCTTAGCTTCTCGAGTTAAGTACTTGATATTCTCCTCAGCCGCGCTGCGTTGAACTCCCGCCGCTTTGCTTTTTGCCAGTTGATCGTAAGTATCGCAAAGCTCGATTCGCTCCTGAAGCACCTCTTTTAGCTGATCAATTCGTGCTAGGATCGTCTTTCCGGTTGTTGTCGGGTTTAAAAGCGGCGGATGGTCGGCCTCCCGAACCCCTATCCCGATGCCAAGAGTCGCCACGTATTCAGTAAATTCGCGGCGCTCTAACTGTATCAACGTATCAACGCCAACCTTATTTACTACCTCTGCTAGAAAATTTAGGTCTGGAGAGATTCGGAGGATTTTTTCGGCCAATAGAAGTGATTTTTCGCTTGCTGGCGTGCATATCAAATTCGAGACCAACTCCGCCCTCTCCTCCGAGTTAGCGAGTTTGAGAATTTTTGAGAGCCGTCCAGCTACATACTCGTTCGCCTCCTCCCCCGAAAGCGCAAGCGTGAGCATCTCATTGACGAACCCTTTTCTAGTTTCGGGCGATGCTAATTTGAGCACCTCCATTAGCGATGAGGTCGAGAGCTCCTTTTGTGAGAAGCTGAGGCGTAGAGCTTTACTCGGAAGTGTCTCCACAATTTCTAGCAGCAGGTCCCGAGTAAACAGCTCTAGCTTGTCTATCCCTTGAGTCAGCTCTAGAGATTGATTCGTGAGAGAGAGATCGGTTTTGTTTTGTGGAATCTTTGCACTGAAATTTATATCGCCCATTTTGGCTCAGGAGACTTGATTACTCTGGGGGCAAAGAAATTAGAGATGCAAAGAGCGGCTAATAACCAAGATAAGGGAGGGTATAACCATTAAAACGAAAACATGCTTTTCGACTGGCTATAGATTGAGCAGGAAAAGCTTTAGCCCCACCCCTATGATGCAGCCATCCCTAAAATCGATTTATTGAGAGTGCTCGATTGCTAAATGCCTTAAATATCAGAGCTTTATCAGAATATCTGGGAGATTAAACCTAAGCACCCCGCGCCTACCATCACGGCTGGGATAGCGAACGCGCTTCGATATGAGAACAGCACGGCTAAAGAGATCAGAAATATAGTCATCCCGCGCGGCGACAAACAGTTTGAAATAAATAACCCGATTGCGCTGTAGCCAATCATTCCTACGACCGCTGCGGTCAGCCCATCTAGGAATCCATGAATCTTTTCATTCTCAATTAACTTTTCAAGTAGTGAGTGACCAAAGAGTGTGAAGCTAAAGGCCGGGAGAAACATGCCTGCCGTTAATGCAAGAGCGCCAACCCATCCGGCAGAAATAAATCCTACAAAAGTACTAAAGATAACCAACGGAGCAGGAATCGTCCCAGCAAGCGCAATACCATCTAAGAAAGCTGGCATACTGAGCCATTGGTTTAACACCACAGCATCGTGCTGAATAAATGGTATAGCGGTATAGGCTCCACCAAAAGTAAGGAGACCAGCCTTTAGTCCCAAGAGTAAAGTGGAATACCATGTCGCAGGAACTCGAATTGTCTCTTCCGCATTGAAGTTAGTGGGTAGTTTAAAATCTAAACTCAATGCGGAGACAAGAATGAGTGATACTGCCAAAAAGAGCAGAGTAAATTTTGGTTTGGCTTTCCCCATTACTCCAGCGACCCCTCCCAAACCCAACGCGATCCAAAAATCAGCTTGAATTAAAGCACACAGTAGGGCGCTAATGGCGATACCAAGCTGCCACCATGATTTGACCAGCCCACCTCCAAGCTTATGCGTGGCCTTTACGATCAGCGCCGTAACGGCCGGCTGCATGAAGCTAAAGGCCCCGATTAATATCGGCACGGTTGTCCCGAATCGCACATAGATCGATGAAAGAATCAGCATAAAAATAAAGCCTGGCAGCATAAATCCAAGCCCGGCTATGACAGAGCCTAGTCTTCCATGCTGTGTAAATCCAAAGTAGCAGCACAGCTCGTGAGCCTCGGGTCCCGGAAGGGCTTGATAAACTCCAAGGATCCGATTGAATTTTTCCTCGGGGATCCAGGCGCGTCTCAAGACCAACTCATCTTTTATCATAGCGATCTGAGCGACCGGTCCGCCCCAAGCTAAAAAGCCAAATTTCAGAAATAGATAGAAAAGTTGAACTAAAGTAAGAGCAGATGTCGACTGCTTCTTGTTATCCAAGCATCACATCAGATATCTAGGTTTCTAATTTGCAGGGCGTTATCTTCAATGAACTTTCTGCGCCTTTCGACCTCATCGCCCATTAAAACAGTAAAGACCCCATCTGCTTCTATGGCATCCTCAACCCTAACTTGTAGAAGGTTTCGCACCGTTGGATCCATGGTTGTTTCCCAAAGCTGCTCAGGATTCATTTCACCCAGCCCTTTGTAGCGTTGAATGGTAAGCCCCTTTCTTCCACGCTCTTGGAGGAAGGCCGCCAAATTTTTAAGTGCGTCGAAACTGACCGTTTCCTTATTTTCGCCCGATTCTACCACTAAGAATGGGGTTTTGCCGCAAGCAGCAGCCCGATCAACTATGGCTTTTAGCTCTTTAAACGAGGCATCGTTGAACAGGGCCTTATTTAGAAACGTGACTTTTGACACTCCCCTCTGCCTTGAGTTTACCCGTATACCGAAAGCGCCCTTGCTCTCCTCGATCACCTCGAGCTTTAACGATTCGATCTCTTTAAGCTCTTCCTGCATTAACTTGACTATGGCTACTAGATCGTCTTTTTTTGAAAAAGCGTTCTCGTCCGATGGAATCTTCCAAGCAAAGCTTTCAACCACCCGCGGATCAAAATTAATGAAATTTCTGAGAACGCCATCGACTCGGCTCAGATCTCTCACAAGATCCTTTAGCTTCTCCCCTTCAATTTTGATCTTGTTTGAAGTCGTTACCTCAACGCCCTGACATCCGTCATTTAAAACCAACTCCTCCATCTCATCTTCGGCCTGGATATACTGTGAGCTCTTGCCCCGCTTAACTTTATAGAGCGGGGGTTGGGCAATATAAAGATGGCCAGCAGCGATTAATTCGTGCATCTGTCGATAAAAGAAAGTCAACAACAATGTGCGAATGTGGCTTCCGTCGACATCAGCATCGGTCATTATGATCACTTTGTGATAGCGCAGCTTTTCTAGATCGAAATCCTCCGATCCTATGCCGGTACCAAGGGCGGTAATTAACGTTCGAATTTCTTCAAACGCAAGCATCGTGTCGAAACGTGCCTTTTCAACATTAAGAATCTTACCTTTTAGCGGTAGTATTGCCTGATTCTTTTTGTCTCGCCCCTGCTTGGCGGAGCCACCAGCCGAGTCACCCTCGACGATGAAGATTTCTGCTTCCTCTGGATTCTCATTCTGACAATCGGCTAATTTTCCCGGCAGTGCCGCTGAGTCAAGTGCGCCTTTTCTTCGCACCAGCTCTCTCGCCCTCCTAGCCGCCTCTCTAGCCTTTGCTGCATCACAGGCCTTACCCGCGATCTGTCTGGCGATCTTCGGATTCTCTTCAAAAAGACGCGATAACTTTTCGCCGGCCAGCTGCTCTACGAATCCTTTTACTTCGCTGTTCCCTAGCTTTGTCTTAGTTTGCCCTTCAAACTGCGGCTCGGGAATTTTAACGCTGATAACGCAAGTTATCCCCTCTCTTGCATCTTCTCCCTCAATCCCATCGATTCCTTTCAAAAACCCCTGCTTATTTGCGTAATTGTTGATGCATCTTGTGAGTGCGGCCTTAAAGCCCGCCAGGTGGGTGCCACCCTCATGGGTGTTAATATTGTTGGCGTAAGTATAAATGTTCTCTTGGTAACCTTCGTTGTACTGTAGCGCTATCTCTAACTGAGTCGCATCCTTCTCCGCATTAAAGTAAACCACGTCGTGAATCGGGTTCTTTGACTTGTTTATATGCTCGACATAGCTCTTAATGCCGCCTTCGTATAGGAACTCCTGCTTTTTTCCACTTCTCTCATCCGAGAGCGAAAGTTTTAATCCAGCATTTAAGAACGCCAGTTCTCGTATGCGGTGTTGGAGCGTGTCGTATTCAAATGTCTTGGTCTCTGTGAAAATCGTATGGTCCGGGTAGAAAGTTACCTTGGTTCCCGTACCCTCGGCCTCGCCAATCACCTTAAGTGGTGCCACCGGCTCCCCGCGCTTGAACTCCATGTAGTGGAGTTTGCCAGCTTGCTTAACTTCAACTTTTAACCACTCTGAAAGTGCGTTTACGCAAGATACTCCGACACCATGAAGCCCTCCGGAGACTTTATATGCCCCCTTTTCAAACTTTCCTCCGGCATGCAGTTTTGTCAACACAACCTCGACGCTGCTCACACCTTCTGTCGAATGAATACCGGTTGGAATTCCTCGGCCATTGTCATCAACCGAGAGCGATCCGTCAGCGTGAATTACTACGTCGATCTTATTACAATGCCCAGCCAGCGCCTCGTCGACTGAGTTGTCTACGACTTCATAAACAAGGTGGTGGTACCCGCGGGTTGTGGTATCACCGATGTACATCGCCGGCCGCTTTCGAACGGCCTCTAATCCCTCCAAAACTTTAATCTGATCAGCACCATAGGCCTCAGAGGTCGTGGCGGAGGTATTTTCTGTTGCAAAACTCACTCTGTAAAACTCCAATTTTTATAATGATTATAGAGAGGTTAGCGGATTTGGTAAAGCGCGGCAGCTCTGATTTTAGCTTATAATTTCAATGGGTTATCTTATTAAACAATCTCGTTTTATTACGCCATTTTCAACCGAAAATCGCACGCTGTTTTCGACCTTGGGAAGCCAACTGTTTGCGTCCGTACCTGTCAGCAAAACCTGCGATGCATGATCGAAAATTATCTCAAAGAGTGCGGCGCGGCGGTGCGAATCTAGCTCCGAGTCCACATCATCAAGTAGCACTACCGGCGCATCGCCGGTCTGGTTGTTTATCAGTTCTCGCAAAGCTAGTTTTAACGCTAACACTATGCTTCGCGTTTGGCCCTGAGAGGCAAAAGATTTTGCTTCCATGCCGTCTAGCGTGATCACGACATCATCCTTGTGTGGGCCGGTGACGTTTCCCTCTCTAAATATCTCACGGTCGGACTGGCTCTCTAGATAACCCAGCACTCCCTCCGCTGTTATCTCCCCCTGAAGGGCATTATCTGTTGCGGAGTTATATTTTAACTCCAGGTGCTCTTTTCCAAAGCGTAAGTAAACCTGTTGCGCCTGTTTCTCTAGTAGTTGAAGAAATGTTTTTCGCGTTGAGATTATCGCCGCCGCGGAATTCGCCAGAAGAATGTTCCACGGGGCAATGCTATTTAGAATCGTTTGCTTTGGAGTGGCTTTAGAAACTAAGTCTTTAATGATTGTGTTTTTGCTCTTAAAAGCCCTCTGATATTGAAGAAGATCTTCTATCACCCGCGGCTCTTTGTAGAGCATGTGCTTATCCAAAAACGATCTTCTAACTTGCGGAGTTCCCTTGACCAGCATCAAGTCTGTCGGACTAAAAGAGACAATCTTTAACTGCCCAACAAACTCCGCTATCGACGACACCTTTTTTTCATCTAAGAATACACTTTTTTTCTTGGCATCTAGTGCAACCCCTAGTCGTACTCCGCGCTGATCCTCGTCCCCTTGTCTTACGACATTTCCGAAAACTGAACATTCCTCTGCCCCCCAGCGAATGAGCTCCTCTGATTTTGATGTTCGAAAAGATTTGGTGTGACTGAGCAACGAGAAGGCCTCTACCAGATTGGTCTTGCCTTGTGCGTTCCTTCCTAAAATTAGATTAACTTTAGGCCCAAACTGAACCGTTTGGTCAGCGAGGTTTCTAAAGTTGTATAGAACTATCTCTGAGAGATGCAAGCTTTATCTCTTACGATCGCGATTCTTCCCTCGGGTACTACAAAAGCCTCATTGGCATCACCACTGCCGTATACGACTCATCTCCTTCGGCAAAAAAACGGCCTGGGCCTAGTGGTCCGTGAAGTTCAAGGCAGACGCCACTTTTCTCGCCAATTGACGCTGTAATATCGAGAATGTATTTTGCATTAAAGCCAATACTTACCGGTTCTGCGTCGTATTTCACTTCAAGCTCTTCACTAGCCTCACCGAGCTCCGGAGATGAGCTAGATATCTTAAGCGCTCCCGGTACAAAATCCATCCTTACCCCTTTTGTTTTGTCGGTAACCATAAGAGCTACTCTACGCAGGGCGTTAGAGAGTGCGACCGAGTCAGCCACTGCCACGTGTCCCTTATCCTTCGGGATCACCTGCTTGTAGTCAGGAAATTCGGCATCAATCAAACGCATAGAGAGTTTTGCGCTATTTGGTTTTCCAGCTCCTACCTCTACGATCATAAACCCTTCGTTAATTTCAATTCCGATTGTTCCCTCTTCTGCTTCTATGATCTTCTTCAGCTCCAATAAGCCCTTGCGTGGGACTAAAACTGCTTTCTTAATTGTTAACCCGCTTACCGGACGGGCAATCATTGCCAGTCTATGCCCATCTGTAGCCACAAGTCGTAACACTTTCTCGTCTTTATCTTTTTCCGCTGGGACCATATCAAAACAGACACCGCTCAAATTAAAGCGGGTTTCATCCATCGAGACTGCGTAAATCGTCTTATTTATCATCTCCAAAAATTGTGTCGCCTCTATTTTGTTTGCGACCTTCAATCCTAATCCAGGTAAGCTTGGATACTCCTCTGCGCTAATGCCTATAATCTTCGTTTTTGACTTACCTGATGAGATCTCGATCCGCTCGCCCTCTGTCAGCTTAATCGAGACTTCCTCTTCAGGTAGCTCTCTTATCACCTCGTACAGTACCTTTGCGTTTACTGTTGTGCTTCCAGCTTTCGCAGTTTTTGCTGCTGCACAAAGTGACGCTGTTATTTCCAAATCTGTTGCTGAAGCTTTCAAAATATCATCAGCGGCACTAAGAAGAACGTTCGCCAAAATTGGCATTGTGTTTCTCTTTTCAACGATGCTTTGTATTGAAGAGAGAATTCTGCAAAGTTCAGTTTTTGATGTGGTAAGTTCCATACTGATTTATAAGTAAGATCTTTTAATTATAATAATAAATAATAATAGTAGTAGTAATAGTAGTGAGCTTTTCTGTAGAAAACAAACTTAAAGTGCTGACTAATTTACTTTGATCGATGGTGGTTTCTGTAGAAAAATTGGTGAAAACTAGACCTAAAACCAACAGACGTAGAAACTCTTCCGCTCGACTCAAGGTTATCCCTAAGTAACATACAAGTTATCCACCGACTTTACCGGAAATTTACTAGGAATATCAAAAGGATTTGGACGTTATTAACAAAATGGCACTACCTAAATGCAGCACCCAACAGAAGCAATTAGTTATAAGCGGAATTAAGAAAACAGCCTCTGCTCAACCTTCTCCATTAGAACCTTCATCTCTGAGTCAGCTCCAAGCTTTCTTGAGACAACATTCGCTGCGTGTATAACACTTGAATGATCCCTTCCCCCAAAGAGCTCACCTATTTCAGGATAGGACGCGGTAGTATGCTTTCGGCATAAATACATCGCTATATGCCTTGGGAAACTAAGGTTTCTGGTTCGCCGCTTGGAACTTAGATCGCTTACCTTAAGGCCGAAGTGAGCAGCTACGGCGGTCTTTATATCATCGACGGTCACGTTAATTTTTTTTGGTTGCAGCATCGGCTGAAGTACGGTTGGAGCAAGATCCGGAGTGATTTCACACCCCTTAAGTGAACTGTGAGCCAATACGCGCGTGAGCGCACCCTCTAACTCTCTGACATTTGAAGAAAAATTCTCAGCTATGTAATGAATTGTTTGATCCGGCACGACCACATTCTCCACTAAAGCCTTTCTCTTTAAAATTGCGCAACGAGTTTCATAGTCCGGGGCTTGTAAATCAGCGATTAAACCCCAGGCGAATCTCGTCGTTAATCTTTCTTCTAACTCGGTTAGATCTTGGGGGACGCGATCTGAAGTAATTACAATCTGGTGCTTAGAGGCATAAAGGGCGTTGAAAGTGTGGAAAAACTCCTCTTGGGTGCGCTCCTTTCCAACCATGAACTGAATATCATCAATCAAAAGCAGCTCAATGCTTCTCAACTTGGCCTTAAACTCATCCATCTTTCCAGAACGAAGCCCTAAAATAAGCTCGTTCATGAATGACTCAGACGACATATAGAGCACGCGCGTTGACGGCCGACGCTCAAGAATCGCATTCCCTATGGCGTGTAGAAGATGGGTTTTTCCAAGCCCCACCCCGCCATAGATGAAAAGAGGGTTATATTGAGTACCGGGCTCTTCAGCTATACGCTGAGCCGCCGCATGGCAGAACTGATTGCTGCTGCCGACTACAAAATTAGAGAAGGTGTATCGCTGGTTTATCCCTGAGGGGAACGCCTTAGGAGGCTGGCCGCTAATCTGCTCTTTAACGCTGGTTGATGATTTGATTTTCTTAACTACAACGGGTGAGGCGGCGCTCCCAGCGCTCCTAACCTCATCTTCTGAGCCATCGCCGCTTAGTTTGTCCACCACTAATCTAATTTTTAACCCGTTAATCACCTGACTAGTTGCTTTGCCACGATGCGGATTGCTGGGAGAGGATAAGGCGCTAACGATCTTATTAGTAATTTTCTCTCTATAATTGGACTCAACATGCTCACACAGGAATTTAGAAGGAGCAGAAATTACAAGCTCAGAATTCGCGGTGTTATAAGAGGAGAACATCAAGGGCTTTATGTAGGCACTGAAGATCTGAGGATCCAGCTCCGACTGAAGCGAGGAGAGGCTCTCTTTCCAGATAACCGCAAGGCTATTGGGGGTTAGGTTGCCTACCTCATCTTGATTCATCTTACTATTTGCCGCGCTATTTTTATCGAACGAATTTTCTACGGAACTCATCTTGGTGTCTGGTGTTACTTTATTTTCTGGTATTACTCAACGATCTAGCCGAACCTTGTTATCACGAACTATTATCGCAAACTCTTAACCAGCTAAAAATCTTTTTCATTCTTAAAGAGAAAGAGAGGATTACTGAATCAGAAAAGTGCTGACAAGAAGTTTGTAAAAAATTTTTTTTTAAGATGTTGAACACAAGTAAAATCAGATTCTTCTGCGATCTGGAAACTGCCTTACTACAAGTGACCTAAAGTAAGATGCGGTCGATCGGCTCAACGATGCGCGGGCAATATGGCTAAGTTATGAACTTCTATTGAAAAATTTCTTTCGAAGAGAGACAAAAGCGAGATGGGCTCACTACAGGCACGTGCTTTCGAAAAGATCAACTTAATTCTTCTGATCTTAATTTTCGTTTCTTCAATTTTGGCCCACCCCTCTTACCCGCTGATCTTGCCCGTAGCTGTCGCGGGCGGCGGAGCTTTCGGCCAGATGAACCTCGTACTTTACAGAGTGATCCTAGAACAGTTGATGAATGAGCATGCTAGTCCGACCGCGCTGGCCTTAGCAGTGCTCTTGAAGCTTACCATCTTGTTTGTAGCGGTGTACTCACTTTCGAATGTAAGTTTGTCTGTAATCCTCTCGGCGTTTTGCGGATTCTTTAGCGTCATCCCCGCAGCCCTAATAGTCAGCGCAAAAACCACATATAATCCCAAATAAAACTAGATGGTACGCGGCTTTACAAGCACTGAAAATTCTGTCATTTAAGTGCGGCTAAAGAGAGAATAAAATGGCAGACGGGCACTTTACATTTCTTCATTCGCTACCATCGCTTATCCATTCAAACGCTGACTCTTATCCAGAAACTGAAAAGCTAATCGTTGGTGTTCTCTTGGGGGCTGCGCTAATAGGGCTTGGTGCAAAAGCGAGCAAACAACTAAGGTCATCAGCGCCGGGCGAATATATCGTTCCGAAACCGGGAAGATCTCTACTTGGTTTTTTTGATCTATTTGTAGAGTCATTCGTTAAATACCACGACAGTGTTTTAGGGAAAGAAAACAGGCGATACGTTCCGTTTACCGGCTCGATCTTCCTCTTTATTTTAAGCGCTAACCTACTTGGCCTTATTCCCGGAGTAGCAGCAACAACCACAACTGTTTGGGTTAATGTTGGAATGGCGTTGGTCGTTTTCATCCACTTCAATATGGTTGGGATAAAAACGAACGGAGTGATCGGGTACTTGAAACACTTCGGCGGTCCAATCTGGTGGATATTTCCATTGATGTTTGCAATAGAGATCCTAAGCACTTGCCTTAGACTTCTAACTCTTAACCTTCGTCTCTATTGGAACATAACCGCCGACCACATAGTTGTAGGGGTCTTTACGGATCTTGTACCGCTGTTTGTCCCGGTAATCTTTTATTTTCTAGGAACTTTTGTCTGTTTTATGCAGGCCTTTGTCTTTACTACTCTTACAATGGTCTATATTCTTCTCGCCTCTCAGCATGAAGAAGGACATGAGGACGGAAACCACGCTGGCCCTCATGAAGCGGGGAATCATGCTCACTGAGAGATGGTATTAAGGGATTAACGTAGAATTTTTATTTGTGATCAAGGAGATACAATGAAAAGAAATCTTACACTTGGAGTGCTAATGGTTCTAGCAATCCTTTCAGGAGCCGATGCGGCTTTTGCTGAAGATGGCGGCGTGTCAGGGCTTACAGCAGTTGGAGCTGGCTTGGCGATAGGTTTTGCTGCACTAGGCGGAACACTTGGTCAAGGAAAAGCGGCAGGGTCAGCTCTTGATTCAGTTGGTCGTAACCCTTCAGCCTCCGGGAAGTTGTTCGTTCCGATGATTCTTTCTCTGGTGTTTATCGAGTCTCTCGTTATTTTTTCATTCATTATCGCGTTCTTGATCGTCGGAAAGCTATAAGCTTCCCTTCCGGATAGGAGCGTCCCCCGTGGGACGCTCCGCCCAAAATTCCCCATTCTGATCTACTTTGGCGATGATTAATGTTGCGCTTCTAGCCAGCGCTCTGCTTCGATAGCAGCCATACATCCAGATCCAGCAGCTGTAACAGCTTGACGGAACACATGATCCTGAACGTCCCCGCAGGCAAAAACGCCCGAGACATCGGTGTAGGTCGAATTTGGTTTAGTGATTAAATAGCCGTTTTCATCCATCTTTAGCTGGCCCTTAAACAGCTGAGTGTTCGGCGTGTGCCCAATCGCCACAAACAGAGCATCACAAGGAAGCTCTCGCTTTGTTCCATTTTGCGTATCCTCAAGGATTAATGCAGAGACTCCAGCCTCCTTATTCCCTTTTACTTCAGCCACGGTGCTATTCCAAACCATCTCTATCTTTGGATTTTTTAGCACACGATCTTGCATAATCTTAGAAGCTCTTAGAGCATCTCTGCGGTGGATCAGATAAACTTTACTTCCGAAGCGGGTAAGGAAGTTAGCTTCTTCACATGCTGAGTCTCCACCACCCACTACTGCGATTAGTTTGTTTTTGAAAAATGCACCATCGCAGGTAGCGCATGTAGAAACCCCGAAGCCCATTAGATCTTTTTCGCTTTGAATTCCGATTAGTTTTGCCGAAGCTCCCGTAGCGATAATCAAAACATCACAAGTGTATGTGTTCTTTGCGCTTTTTAAGGTAAATGGTCGTTTTGAAAGATCGGCTGAGGTAATAATTTCAGCTATAAGCTTTGTGCCAAATCGTTTGGCTTGAGCTTCCATCGTTTGCATTAACTCAGGCCCCATAATGCCGTGTGCAAACCCAGGAAAATTTTCTACATCAGTGGTGGTCGTTAATTGTCCACCTGGAAGTGGGCCATGGATCAGGGTTGGGTTAAGATTGGCGCGCGCGGAGTATATCGCGGCTGTAAGACCCGCGGGACCGGACCCCAATATAATTACGTTGGAATGATTAGAGCTAGCTTGAGTTGATGCGCCCATTTTCTCTCCATCTGAAACTTTGGACTTAATCTGATGTCCGTTATATATCCCTCCCGTGGAAAAGACAAAAATTTCTAAGGTCTTAATAGCTAACCGAGGCGAAATCGCGCTTAGGATACAGAGAGCCTGCGAAAAGCTAGGGCTAGAGTTCGTGCAGGTTGCCTCAGTCGCGGATAAGGACGCACTGTTTGCCAGGAAAGCTAAGAATTTGTGTGTAATTGGGGAGGCCGCCCCACAACATTCCTATCTGAATATTGAAAAGATTGTAAAATGTGCCTTAGACCAAAAATGCGACGCTCTTCATCCGGGGTATGGGTTTCTCTCCGAGAACGCGGATTTTGCTGAGGCAGTGATCAAAGCAGGAATTAATTTCGTTGGCCCGAATCCTCAGTCAATAAGGGCGCTTGGCAGTAAAACCGGCGCTCGAAAGCTTGTGGCCGAATTTGGGGTTCCGTTTTCACCAGGATCGCTGGGGGGGCTTACCAATGAAGAGCTTTTGACCAAAGCCGAAGAGATTGGTTTTCCTGTTATTATAAAAGCAGTTGCCGGTGGCGGCGGGCGAGGGATGAGGATCGTTAACTCCCCACAAGAGATGCAAACAGCTCTCCCTTTGGCTCGAGGGGAAGCTAAGAAAAATTTTGCGAGTGATGACGTATACATCGAGAAATATATAGTTAATCCAAGGCACGTAGAGGTCCAAGTCTTCGGTGATAAGTTTGGAAATGTAATTCATTTTGGAACGAGAGACTGTTCCACCCAGAGGCGGCATCAAAAATTAATCGAGGAAGCACCAGCTCCGGGAATCCCGGATAGAATTAGAGAGAGTATTCATCAGGCGGCTGTAAAAGCGGCCAAGAGCGCTAACTATATAAATGCGGGAACCGTAGAGTTTCTTTTTGATGGTAAGGGGTTTTATTTTTTAGAGATGAATACCCGTATCCAGGTAGAGCACCCCGTTACGGAAGAGATAACAGGGCACGATCTTGTTGCGTTACAGTTTAAGATCGCGATGGGAGAACGGCTACCCGCACAATCTGAGATTAAATTTAGCGGCTCAGCAATCGAGTACCGAATTTATGCAGAGGATCCCGCTAAGAACTTCTCCCCGGCTATCGGTCAAGTCACTTACATCTCGAAACCTGCTAAGCCAGAGTTTCGAGATGAGGCTGGTCTTGAAAGCGGCGATCGTATTACGCCGCACTACGATGCGACTATCAGCAAGGTAATCGTTAAGGGAGATGATCGCGATCAGGCGATTGCTATTAGCGAAGAGGTTTTAAAGAACTACGTAGTAAAGGGACTACCTACAACCATCCCATTCCATCGTTGGATGCTAAAAAATAAAAGTTTTAGAAAAGGGCCGGTCGATATCGGTTTTATCGATCGAGAGTTTAATAGCGTAGATGGCGGAGCAGCCAAAGCTCTAAAGGAATTAGAAGTCGCATCGGTGAGAGATCCGCTATTTAAACCGGGGATCGGGGATTCGGAGGTAATAGAGTATCTTAGTTACAGCTCAAGGCGTTTTGAGGCTGATTACACTCTGGAAGTTTTGCACAGACGAGATGGAATATTTGTGGTTTCGCCGATCTCTGGTAGTGCCAAAGCCCAAGCTATCTATTGTCGAGCTTCTAACGGACTAAATACGGCGCTTTCTACATTAATTGATCAGGTCTTAGAGCGATTCTCGCCAGGCGAAATCTTCACTTAATTAGCATCGAACTCATTCACACCCCTACCCATAACGCTTCTATCGCGCTCAGATTTCCATAACCATCAAAAATCATTTGACAGGTTAGTGTTTAGGTTGTAGCTTATAACCATTAAACAACAATTAGATGGTTATAGAATGTTTTCTCCCCTAACATTTATGGTGCTCGCCTCGCTTAGTTGGGCCTCTGGCAGTCTGCTTACAAAATATCTGGTGGCGAGCTATCACCCCCTAGAACTAATCCTTTATCAGTTGATATCTAGTGTGACGGTTATGTGGGGTGTCTTAGCGATCCGGCGGACAGCCATACCTTCGGCTGGAGAGTTTTTTAGAGTTGGCTACTTAGGAGTACTTGAACCAGGTCT
>CAZJXY010000029.1:0-15789 GCA_964549925.1 uncultured Bdellovibrionales bacterium
ACTAAAAATGTCGGGATCTGCGATGCATCCGAAAACGGTTCATCGTACATTCGTGGGAGCTCCGGAATTATCTCTAAGGCGTCTGATGAACTTAGGTACAACTCAGTGTGGTCGGTCCTTAGATGATCAGCTACCGCTCGGGCGTATTGAGCCTCGTTGTATCCGTCCTCTTTAAATCCGATGGTGAATGTCTGAGCAGCTTTGGCGCTATTCTTCTGCATCAAGGCTACGATTAACGAGGAGTCAATTCCGCCTGACAAAAAAGCCCCAAGCGGAACGTCGGAAATCATCCGAATTTTCACAGCATCCGAAAGCAAAAGATCTAACTCGTCCAGCGCATCATTTTCATTACCTAGAAAAGGCTTTTTCTTAGCATTCTCAATAGCAGACTTTAACCAATAGTAACGACGCGGCGAAAACGCACTTAATTGCGGATGTGGCGAAAAGATCGAAGGAGGAGCTTTCAGCTGATCCCTGGTAAAAGAAAGCGTGGTTCCCTGCGAGAGTTTGAATATTCCTTTATAGATTGAATAGGGTGCAGGAACGTAAGAGTATCGAAGTTGCAATGCCACTGCATCTCGATTGATCTCAAACGAACTAGCGTTAACTGCGCGTAGGGCCTTAAGCTCTGAACCAAAGAGGAAGGCTCCATTGTTCCAACCGTAATAAAGTGGTTTTTTTCCGTAACGATCCCGCCCGAGAGTAAGCTTTCGCTCCTCGGAATCCCAAACAGCAAAGGCAAACATTCCGTTAAACTTCGCAGTCGCCGCTTCAACACCCCACTCTTCGAAGGCTGCTAGCATCACTTCGGTGTCGCTGCTACTTCGAAACTGATAGTTTCGAGCAAGTAGAATCGAACGAAGTTCAATGTAGTTATAGATTTCACCGTTGAATACAATAACGAATCTGTCAGAAGCTGAAATCATAGGCTGATGCCCATCCGGAGAGAGATCGAGAATCGCGAGTCGTCTATGCGCAAGCGCTAAGCCGACTGAGGCATTAATCCAAACCCCGGCGTCGTCCGGTCCACGGTGAGCAATAGCATCGGCCATGGCTATAGAATTCAATTTAAGCCATTCCTCCGTCTCCTCTTTCCAAAGCCCTGCTATGCCGCACATATACCGTTATTCTTCATTGCAAGCGGATTCGATGCAATATAGAGTATCGTCCGAGTTCCTAACCTATTGAGGCATTACGATGGTCTTACAGAAAGAAAGTGCAAAGTCATTCATTATTTACTTTGTTGTGGCCGTCTTCGCGCTGTTAGTCGTAAAGTGCGTTTTACTGCTTATGGGCATTGACCTGAGAGTGCCCGTTTTTGAGCCGTTCTTGCAGTGGGTGATTAACACGATGCGTAACTGGGCTGAGTACACCAAGCAGTTTATAAACACCTGAAATTCTAAGTGAACGCATTCTCCCGTTTTCTTCTGTTCTTATCGATCTTCGTTACCGGTTTCAGTGCCTTGGTTTATGAGGTTATCTGGCAGCGGGAGTTATCGTACATTATTGGAAGTCAGGCACGCAGCACGGCGATTATTCTTGCCGTTTTCTTGGGCACCTTGGCTTTAGGCTACCTCGCATTTGGAAAACTGAGCAGAGCGCGCTCGAGCCGCTGGCTAATATTTATTTGTGGCCTTGCCGAGGCTCTGATCGGTGTCTGGGCTCTACTCTTTCCGAGATTAAAGCAGATTGCTTTCAGATTTGCCGAAATGATGCCGCCGGATCACAGCCTCGTATTTCTCTGGGATTCACTAATCTGTGTCGTGCTGATTGGAGTCCCCTCGCTCTTAATGGGTGGAACTTTACCGCTCCTGACGCAGGGGCTTGCATCTGGCGTTAAAGACGCCTCTCGAATTCACGCGTTGATTTATGCGGTAAATACCGCCGGAGCATTTTTGGGGTGTCTTGCTGCTGGCTTTGTAATCGTTCCGATGCTCGGACTTCATCAGAGTATGTTTGAATTTGGGTTGGTTAATATCGTAGTCGGCGCGGGAATAAGCGTGCTTTCTAAATTCGCATCGGACGCACCAAAACAAGCGCCGGGAATCGATAAATTTGAACATGGCGAGCGAGTTTTGCTTCCGTTATTGGTTGCCTTTTTAGCGGGATTTAGCTCAATAGCATTACAGACTGTTTTAATGCGCCTTACCGGACTTTCTCTTGGGTCTTCGGAGTATGCGTTTTCGATGATCGTCGCGGCTTACATCGCGCTGCTAAGCATCGGAGCATTTAGCCTGAACGTAAGAGAGCGACCGTTGATTCCACTTTGGTGTAACCAACTCCTTTCCGCGATCTCTCTTTTACTACTATTTATGACTGTCTATGCATGGCCCTATGTTGGTCATGTGATACGAACTCTGTTCACTAGTTCAGTTCCTAGTTTCTATGCTTTTCACGCTACCGCCTTTATTATCCTCTACTTAATCCTGCTTATACCTGTTGGTTGCATGGGAAGCGCGATGCCGCTGCTTTTTGATACGGCCAAAGCAGACGCGCAAAAACTTGGCGGAACGGTCGGAAAGCTGTATGGAATAAATGCTTTGGGGTGCGTCTTTGGTGCAATTTTTGGGGGATATCTGGCTCTCTACCGGGTAAACCTAGACGGCGTGTTTAGGTTAATACTTCTCTCCCTAATCTTATCCTTTTACGCTTCGCTTCCACCAAGCCTAGCGAAGAAAAAAGTTTCGCATATGATCTCTGTACTTTTGCTGGTGGGCTTTAGCCTATTAACCTGTTATCTCCCATCCTGGGATTATCATAATTTCGCCCACGGAACATTCCGCTCCCAAGTTGCAACCGAACAATCTTACCGTGGTCCGAAAGCGTTTTTTACTTGGTTTCGCTCAGACTCGACTCTTGACTCTTACAAAGACGGTCCTAACACCACCGTTGCGGTAACTCACTCGGGTGACGGCGCGAATTTAACAAGGAGCATTCTGATTAACGGAAAATCAGATGGCTCAACTATGGGTGGAGATAGATCTACCACTAAACTACTAGCCCATTTGGCAGCGCTTTTTGGTTCCGAGCAGACGGGGCGAGTCGGTGTGATTGGATTTGGCACCGGAATTACGGTTGGATCATTGAGTCAGTATGAGAAAGTGAAAAATATCTCGGTATTTGAAATCTCCTCTAATGTAAAAGATGTCGCTCCTCTCTTTGATTTCGCAAATCACCAAGCATCCAAAAGTCCCAAACTGAATTGGCATATCGGAGATGCATACCGCTACCTTGGATTTTCGAGTGAACTTTATGATGCAATTGTCTCAGAGCCTAGTAACCCTTGGGTCGCTGGAGTCGAGCAACTATACTCCAAGGAATTTCTAGAACGGGTTAAACTAAAGCTCTCAAGCGGCGGAGTGTATGCACAATGGTTTCACACCTATTCTATGGGACGAGACACATTCTTTATGATCGTCAACACATTTAGCCACGTATTCCCACATACCCGAATTTTTCAGACAGGAGCCGATGTAATTTTATTAGGATCGAGTGAAGATCTGGGGATCGAGAAACTAAAGCTAGCTTTAGCTCGATACCAACGCGAGGCTGAAGCAAAGTCTGATTTAAGCGATATTAATATTCAATATTTTGATCAGTTACTTTTAACTGAAGTATTGGTAAGCCCTAAAGCATTTTGGCGATCGCCTATCCATACCCTCTCCCATCCGAGACTCTCTTACATGGCCGGAAAGGATTTTTATACCTCTAGTGATGTCGATGTTGATAGCTATCTATTAACAGCGCAGGCTCGAGTATGGAGTAATTCCATTTTTGGTCAGTCCTTTCTAAAAATCCTTGCGACTGAAGTGAACCACCCCGAGTACCCATTTGCTGTGGTATCCAAGAGAGCCTGCGGAACAGATCTGAATGAGTTTTTTAAGGGTTGGGAGCAGGCTGCTCCGTTTTGCCGCCTTATGTTGCTTAGTGCTTGGGGGGCTAACATCCCTGTGACAGGAGATCAAAGCGTGACCGAGGAGTTGAGTAAAATTCGTGAGCTTATGCCAGACCAAGCAGCAGACTCTAAAAGATGCGTAGCCGACCCGAATGCCGATGAGGGATTCCGGACTGTGCTGCGCTTCGGGAAACGGTACGTTTCGAGCTTGCACTTAGATCATGAGAAACTCCTCTGTAAAGTTGCTCCATGTTTTATCGGTCGAACTGATAAAGCTAAAGAGTGCAGAGTACGACTAATCGAAGCTTTAGCCTTTACCGGAAGACCAGATTTAGCTAAGCAGCAACTCAAAGCATATAAAAAGGATTTAGGAGAGATTCCTGAGAGTCTAACGGACGAGGAATCGATACTTCGCCTGATCGAGGATAGCCAGATGGCCTATGGTGTTAACTAACGCGGGGATCATCACAGTTGGCCAATACTAAAGCACCAAATGCTTTTGTCACATTCATCCTTAGACACTTAGTCAAACTGCTTGGGTTTCTTCCGCTGAAGCTTCGTGCGGTTTTAGGTCGAATGTGCGGGTCTATCGCTGCCCTACTGCCTTTGCGCGAGAATAAGGTTGCCGCATTACAAATGGATCTTTTAGTTCCCGAGTCCGGCGGGCGAGCGAATTTGTCCGCTATGTTTGCCGGAATCGGGCAATCAGTATTTGAGTGTTTCAACATTGAACCGTTATTAAATCAGCATGAACGCTACGTTACCACTCGAGACGAGCAGTTGCTTAAAGGGATGCTCTCGAGTGGTCGTGGTATTTTGGTCCTAGCCAGTCATCTTTCTAACTGGGACCTAATGGCGGCTTACCTTGTTCGTCGCGGGTTTAAGGTTTCGGCCGTGGGCAAAGAGGCGAATAATCTCCTTCTGCAGCCGGTATTGGAGCAGGTACGAACAAATTCCAAGATGGAGACCATTTGGAGAAGTGACCCTTCCGCATCTTTAAAGATCTACAAAAAACTTAGAAAGGGTGAGATGGTTGGGACGCTACTCGACCAAGATACTGATGTTCCGAGTACTTTTGTGCCATTCTTCGGAATTCCGGCGAAATCTCCTGTCGGAATGATCGAGATTGCAAAACGAGCTGGCGCTAGGATTGCTACCTATCTCTTAGTTCGAACTGGCTTTCAACATTACGAGCTTCGGATTAAAGAGTTTGATTCGAGTAAGAGCGTAGAAGAAATTTTGGCCGGATATCACCTAACGCTAGAGGCCACGATTCGTGAGTTCCCGTCTCAGTGGATGTGGGTGCATAAGAGATGGAGAAGCCGGCCGAATCAAGCCGCGCTAAGGACGTCGGAGTATATCCGATATTTAGAGGAATTACTTAGGGAAAAGAGGGAGAAGAATGCGGGTCGGGTATAAACTTATGGCGTCAGTTAGCTTCCTAGTCGTAGCGCTTAGTTCGCTGGCCGGTTGTGTGTTCATTCGCGATAATAATAGCCTTATCGATGAAGCTCAAGCGCTAGAGCAGCAGGGGAAAAGTGAAAAGGCGATTCAAAAGTATATCGAGCACATCGAGCTTCGCTTGGCCGAGCCGAAGCGCCCGAGTTGGGAGAATCCGTATTTTTACTTTCTCTTAATTGGCGATGTATACTTAAAAGACGGCGATGTGGAAAAGGCGCTGGGTGCTTATGAGACAGCCGAAGAGAATAAAGTAGAGAGTGTCTTGGTAACTGATCGCTATAGGAGTGTGGCTAATTGGTATCATCAGCGCGGTCAATCTGATCAAGCTCTAAAAATTCTTGAGAAATATAGAGATCGAGACCCGCTGCTCTTTGATGCGATGCTTGATCGGATTGCCAGGGAGATTGTGAGGCGGGAGGAGTTAAATAATTCAACGGGGAAATAACCTACCACATTTCGCTACCTAGAACGCATTATCTCCAGCGCACGAGTAAAAAGTCTCGATTTGGCCCGCGGATAATCTTTAAGCGGATCGATAGAGCGGCAATCCGGTTCTGGAAGCATCGTATCCGACTCGGGAATATTTCGCTGTAACTCCTTTGCGAAGCGGACGGCCTCAGAAGCTAACTCCTGAGCTTGGAGTGAAGCTGCGACCATGTCATCCCGATCAAATGCCCCGATTAGCTCGTCCTCTTTCGACGGAATATGTACGTTCCCATCGGAGCTAGCCAATAGCTCGGCGATTAAAAAACCGCCTCGTGCAATCTCAAGACTCTCGCGAGCTTGAGCATACTTAATCCGCGTTTGATCGATTATTTCGCAAGTTTTTCTAAGCAAATCTCCGAGTTCTTCCAACTTTTCCGCTGTCTTTTTCGCCGAGTCCGCAAATCCATTTTGAGGAAACTCAAGGGGACGACTTAATCTCTGCTTAAGTCGCTCAACAAGTTCCAGCCCCAAATCTTTTGCCAGAAGCTCGGGATCCTCCTCCAACTGGGCCTTTAACCATCGAGTGTCCCCCTCGTCTTTGGGTTGAAGAACAAGCTCTGCCGGTCTTAAAGAAGTTAGGTCTTTCCCAAGAAACGCCTTCCGAATCGCGTCTTGAGCGAACGGCTCTTCAACCCGCCTGGTAAGCTGCTTTAGTGCCTCGTCCCGGAGGTTCGCATTTGCGCTTGAGTCAGCAAGCGATTCGGCCAGCGTCAACACGCGCATGCGTTCCAACATCTCTTCACGCGAGAGTGGCTGCTCTCTGTCAAACTCGGATTGAGCTCCTTTCATATAGTAAGGAGGGTTATTCACCCCGCCTGTTGCAGTGTAGACACTTCACCTTTCGAAAAGAATGAAATAGTTCTGGCCTAGTCTAAATCATGCGGAAATTCAAGGCGTTACATGTAAGCCCTGTTCCCACTTTCCATAAATCACAAGAATACCTCGATTTAGCCCAGTATTAAGTGCCCTATATCGTTAACTGTATCCCCCGCAAACCCGATCATTTAAGGGTTATGCTGCGAGCATTGATCACCCCATTACTGCTTATCGGCCTCTCTTCTGTCGCGCCCGCCTATGCGGAACATTACCGTGTCGCCGATGATAGCGCAGTTCTCTACACGACATATCAGAGCTTAGCGGATGCGAGCATGGGAATATCCTCTGGAAGCGAGCTAGATCGACTTCAAAAAGACTCTTTCCCCTCCCTCACCGCCGAGCGCATATCAGAGAATGCCGTTAAAGTAACCTTACGTCGCCGGGATAATCGTCTAAGTATCCGCTCGAGAGGATTTTTAAGATCTCGCAATACCTGCAATGCATTGGTAGTGAAAAGACTACTTAGAACTTCGAGAAATCTAGGCTGTGAGCCAAATTGGGAAGTCACTACAACGCTTACACCATCCGACCCTCAATACCCAAATATGTACGCATTAGGCAGTACTAGCGCCGGACGGATTCACGCACCGGAAGCATGGGAAATTAGTACCGGCTCAGCTAATGTTGTGGTTGGGATAATTGATACAGGCATTGATTATAACCACATCGATCTACAGGCAAATGTCTGGAACAATCCAGGAGAGATTGGAGCAAATGAGGTCGACGATGATGCTAACGGAAAGATCGATGATCTGCACGGAATTGACACCTGGAACGGAGACAGCGATCCAAATGATGATCAATCGCATGGAACGCATGTTGCCGGTACGATTGGAGCGGTAGGAAATAATTCATTGGGTGTGGTTGGGATAAACTGGAACGTAAAGTTATTGGCCTGCAAAGCCTTTAATTCTTCTGGTACCGGCTCGATTACCTCGATCCTTGGCTGCATAAACTATCTTGTTAGTTTAAAGAACAGTCACGGCGTAAATATACAAGCAATTAATAACTCCTACGGTGGATTCCCATTCTCAAATGCAATGCTAAACGCGATCGCAGCAGTCCGTGACGCCGGGATCGTATTCGTCGCCGGAGCCGGTAATAATTCAAGTAATAACGAGTCTACGCCCTTCTATCCAGCAAGCTACCAACTTGCTAACGTGATCTCCGTTGCGGCAAACGAGTCGCAGGGAGCTAAAGCAAGCTTTTCTAACTATGGAGCGACCAGTGTAGACATCGCGGCTCCTGGAGTAAGTATCCTAAGCACCATACCAGGAGATCAGTATGCCTATTTCCAGGGCACATCGATGGCGACTCCGCACGTAACTGGGGCGATAGCCTTGATTCGTGCCAATCGCCCCGATTTAACTTATGCTCAAGCGATAAGTTCAGTTCTAAATACCGGAACAGTCGCTCCTGCCTTTGCAGGATTGAGTGTAACTGGAGCAATCCTCAATCTTGAAAATGCTCTGATGTATGATCCCCCAGCAACAACACCCCCTTCCCCCGGAGGTGATGGACCCGATATTAGCAGCAGCAGGTTAGAAATTTCAGCATCACCATCTCGTCCCCGCACCACGGTTTCTTGCAGGCTTACAGCTTTACAGAGCTCTGAGTATGTACCGCTATCCGGGTATAGAATATCCCTGGTGATTAGGGGAGTCGCAGCAACTCGCCGCCAACTCTCCGATTCAGATGGTTACGCACGCTTTATCGTGCGCACACCTATCGGAAGAAGTTTAAGCGCACGGTGTGCTGCTTCCCTCTCGGATCCGGATACGAACGAAATTATCCGCGTAAAATCATCGAGTGTGACATTGCCAAGTTCGGGGCGGTAGGAGCAACCTTACACTGCTTTACTTCGGCCCACATATCTCGCTTACATGATAAATCTCTTGGTGGAGTTCGTTCGCTATTTCAGTCTTTAGCAGCATGAAATAAATCAAGAAGCTCGCGCAAATTATCCAATGAGATATCTGGACTAGCTGGATTGGGTGGTAGTCTCGGATCGAGGGCTCCTGGCAAAAGATTTTCCCGCAGGCCTACAACGATCCCATGTTGTCTAGCACTTAAATTCTGGCGTAGGGCCCGTTCTGCCGATTGCAAACCCGTCTTTGAATCTTCGATTATGATTGCGTTCTGAGGAAGAACTTTTAACATTTTTAAGGCTTCCAAATAGCCATCAGGCTCCGGTTTATTCCTAATTCCAATTCGATCTGTCAGACCCAGCATGCAATCTAATTCAAATCCTAAAGCTAATCGGTCTTTAACAATTGTAAGGCCGCTTTCCCGAGCCGAAGAGACTATTCCTACTTTAAATCCAGAGGAATGAGCCGCAACCATGAAATCGCGCATGCCTTCTGTTATGGGAGCGCTAGCGTAGACCCTTTGGGTAAACTCGTATGCGCATTCAAGATAACGCTCAAAACTTGTGATAGTTCCTAACGAAACAGCTTGCTCATAAACGCGATGATAATTACTCCCTAAGATTTGTATCTTTCTAAATTGGGTGCCGCCGAATGTTTCCTCGAAGAAATCGGCAATCCCAGCATGAAATAGAGGTTCGCTATTTACCACCACTCCGTCGTTATCAAGTAGCAGAGCCTTGGGGCCTTGATACCGAATTAACTGAAAAATTCGCTGCAAGAATGGCTCGCATCTCGGTCCTGAGGAGTCGCTTAGCGATTCAGGCCGTGAGTCAAAATTTAAATCCATAGCTTCGATTATTGGAGCTTTTCTCTGTGTAGTCAAAGAGGTGAAAAGTTTTAGAATTCAGAGCGCTAAACTACTTGAACACCACCTAGGTGCTCACCTGCTTTGCGTGATTAATCGATAGCGATTCATTAGGCGCTCGCTCCTTCGAGAAAAATTGTAGGCGATACTCTTAAAAAGGGCGGCTAAATACCTGAAATTACTACCCCCAAACCTTGTTTTAATAAATCTGTATAGTATTATAAATCTTCAACCAACCTCAAATGAGCCTCGTCTCATGGTTTGGGTGTGTGTGATCTCTTACAACTTAAGATTTGGGTAGAGTAAATGACAAGCTCTTCTTTTTGAGCGAGCAAAACTTTTGCCCACTCAAAGAGGAGAGCTGCGGTCAACGCGGTTCTTATTCGTGGTCTAAATGATCACGAAATCGGTTATCTCGACAACATCAATCCTTACCTCGACCGTTGAAAGGACGGTCTTTCTAGCCAGATGAAGAACTTCCTCGTTCCGTTCCCGTTGGAGGCCGATGCCTACCAACTCGGGCACTTCTTGATGATCCCTCAGGGCATGAATGACTTTCAATGCTCTCAAGGGATGTTCCGTCGTCAATTCGCCTGGGGCGACCAGTTCTCGGACTCGCGAGTTGTCGCGGCTGGGATGCTGGCCTTCGCTGCTCTCGAATTGGAGAGATTCCGTGAGGAACCTCTCACCATGGAAGAGATCGACGAGACGGAAGAGTTCCTCCGGACATTCCAGGCCAACCCTGCGAATCCGGGCCAACCTCTGCCGTACCCGTTCGATCGTCGGATGTTCAAGCGCATCGTGAAGGAGTTCGGCGGAGTTCCTCCGATCTGCCTGATGGGTTTGCGCGAGGGGCAAGCCCACTACGTGGGGGAGCCGTTCGTGCAAGCTTTCACCGATGTGCCGGGGATGGGAGAGCTGACTGGTCACATCGAGTCCAGCATGCTTCCCTACTACTGGGCTTCGGCTGCCGTCGCAACCCGCGGCCGCATCCGCAAGCAGAAGATGATGGAAGAGATGCGCAAGGACTTCCCGCATGAGGAGATCTCGGCGCTGATTCCACGAGTCGAGTACGGCTTCCACGACTTTGGTCGACGCGGAGCGCACTCGGCTCAGATCACCGGCATGGCGCACCTGTTGAACTATCTAGGGACGGACACTCTCGATGCGGCTTTCGCAGCGTGGAAGTACCTGAACTGGAAGCGAGACTTCGGTGCGCGTTCGATCATGGCTGCAGCTCACCGCACGGTCACTCCGTGGGAAAGGGAGAGCAGCTCGATCGACAACATGGTGAAGCTCTTCGGGCATACGATCTTCGCCTTCGTCGCCGACTCTTACGGCTACGAACAGGGGATCAAGAAGCTCGCTCAACGCGTCCCCGTGGTTCGTGCCAAGGGTGGTTGGATCGTGGGCCGACCCGACTCGGGTGATGTGGTCCAGACCATCATTCTCGGCCTGCGTGAGTTCGAAGGGGTGCTCAGCCAGTTCGATGGCGGTGTCACTCGCATTCCGGGAAGCAACCTCAAGTTGCTGAATGGTGCGAGCATCATCCAGGGGGACGGTGTGAGCGATAACAAGCTCTTCACCCAGATCTACCCGGCCGTTAGAACTGCTGGCTTCTCGATTGCGAACGTCGCCATCGGGATGGGTGAGTACAACCACCGCAGCGTACGTTCGGACCTCGAACTCGCCTGGAAGATCTGCTCAGTTGGAATCAACGAAGCCGAGGGTGCTCCGATGCAGGGCTACCGCGGCGTGATGAAGGACTCAGACACCGACTACAAACGTTCGCTGCCCACCCCGGTCAGTGCGCACTTGAGCCCCGGTGTCTATGAGCGACGTTTCCGAAAGATCACTCCCGAACAACTCGTTCGTGGTGAGACCGGCGACTTCGCGGTGTACTTCGACGGTCGTCCCAACGGTCTTCCGGTAACGCGTCAGAGCTTCTCAGAAGCCCGAGAGCGGACCTGGCAGAGCTGGAACGATCTGCTTCCCAACCGCCCCTGCGACACCCTGGATCCCGAGATCCGTGTGATGCAGAAGGAGTACCTGAAGCGGATGGAAGAAGCCGCCTAAGTCCCAGACCACAAGGGACTTTTACGGCAGGTGCGAATGAAAGGGCCGAAACAGCCCCAAAGTTTGCACCTGCCGGGAAAATGTCGAGAAGAGGTTTCAAGCCTTAAAAAGAGGCTTCTCAGGTTTACCAAACCCGCAGCTCTTCTCGACCCTAACTTGAACGCTCCATTTGGAGCGCTGAAGCTTGGGTCTTTAACAATTTGATGACTGAGTAGAAGAAAGAATTCGCTCTTGGATTGAGTGTTTTTTTAATCCTAATTGCGCGCCACCCACCGCAAAGATTTTTAAAAAGCATCCACTCCAAGGGCGAAGAAGACTGTAAAGGTTTTCTGCAGGAGTCGGTGACGACTCCTCGCTCTTAGGATTCAAAAAACTGTTCCATCCATCGTCAAACTACCGAGGCACAACCAATGCTCCTTCATCCGAGCTACATCGACTCACACACACTTCAAGCTTTGCTCAACGGACGAGACGAAGGCTCTCAAGCCTCTCTGATCACACTGTTCCGTCGAGCGGCCTATGACGAGAGATTCCGAGCTGCCCTGACAGCTCTGGTTCAAAGCAGCGGCTACTACGCTCACTTCATGTGTGCGGGAGCTGCGTACGGTGCCCCGGACACGATTTCTCGTGTTCCTGGAGCATCTAAGGTTCTCCACGGCGGACAATGCAGCCACGCCTATCCCATGACCGACAGGATCCTGGGGTATAAGCCGAGCAGCTATGCCAGTCCGGAGACCGGCGCGGCACTTGCCGTCGTCGGATTCTTCCGCGCAGAAGAGTATGCCGCCCTGGAGAAGAAACTGGATCGACCTATTCTCTCCATCGGTTGCACGTCAGCACTCCAAACAGATCGGACCCGCAAAGGTGAAGATCGTGTGGACCTGGCGCTACGCAAAAACGGCCAACTCTACGTCGCTCACGTCGTGCTCTCCAAACAGCAGACGCGAGATCAACAGATCGATTTCAGCAACTACCTGGCGCTCAACATGGCGCTCTGGGGTGCTGGAATCGAGCAGATCGCACTGGAAGAAGATATGAGCTCTGCCGAGTTCGTTTCTGGCCGTCCCGGAATTCTGCAACCGCGCTTGCTAGAGATCTCGGACCCGGGAACGGAGTTCGTCCATCTCGATCGCGGAGGTATGGTTTCCGAGTTCGATCCAAAAGGAAAAATCCTCTATCCGGGATCATTCAACCCACTTCACTTCGGCCACATCAAGGCGGCACGTGCAGGTGAGCGAGCCTCGAAGAAGGACATCGTCTTCGAGATATCCACGAAGCGAGTCAACAAGGACGAAGTCGAGCGTGCTGAAGCCCTCCGTCGTGCCAACCTCTTGCGTGGCACGGGAGCGGTGATCGTGGGGTCGAACGCCAGACTCTTCGTGGAGAAGCTCGATCGCTACGGCATCAACACGTTTCTGGTTGGCACGGACACGGCGATTCGCGTCGTTGATCCTAGCGTCTATCCGGAACGGACGATGCATTCCGTGCTCGGCCACATGCGAGACCACGGGGTCGTTTTCTGGGTGATGCAGCGGCAACTCAATGAGGGATCATTCTCAGGTCAGGCTCCCCTGACTGCCGAGTACATTCCTCTCGAGTACCGTTCCATGTTCAGAGACATTCCCGGCACGTTCGACATCTCGTCGACCGAATTGAGGAATCTCCAACCCCAGCCCGCGAGCAGCTAGCTTTCGGAAAAAACCGGGCGCCGAATCTGATGGTTAAAAGCCTTAAGATTCGGCGCAGCGGGGTCATTGGAACAACAAGCAACAGGTTTCCTTAAAGGATTCTCAGTCTTCTTCGTTCCCTTGACCGATTTATCAAACTGCTCTGAAGCGCTTTGATAAATCGGTGTTATTTGAAAATTGAATAAAGCAGAAGCGAAAAAGTTCTCCGTGAGTTGTTGGGTCAGACTCAAGAACTCACGGAGAAACTCTGTAAAAAGGAAGGTTTCCACCTGCAACCTCGTTGGTTGTGGGACAGAGGTTATCCGTGAAGAAAGCACAAACTCATGACACTGCTATACAGCATAAAGAGACATCAGCCTCTCCAACGGGAGCTGGTGAACTCGTTCAGTTTCGAGGATGGGGGAACAGCAGAGGAACAGTACCCGAACGGGGAGCCTAGCCTGTTGCTGGACCTCGTGGAACGGCGACGTGACAGGGACGTGGTTTTGCTCGGATCTACCGATCCCAGTGAGATCATGACCACTGTCGCCTTCGCAACCACTCTATCCGAGCAGGCTCAAACGTTCTCGCTAGTGATCCCGTACTTTCGAACCTCCACCCAGGAGCGTTCCAAGATTCGGGATGAGAGGGAGATGGTCGAAGTTCCGCTCACTCGCGTGGCTGTGGCCCTCTTCAACACAATCCCTCCGGCCCTCAGGTGCAAGAACCGGGTCTTCATGTTCGATCTGCACACCGATGAGATCGTGACGTGGTTCGATCGGAACATCAGTATGGCACGTCAGCACAGTCTCAACCCTGCGCTGATTAACTACATCCAGGAACGCGGCATCGAGCTCAGCGACGTGACCAGCCCCGACTTGGGCAGACGGCACGTAGCGGGAAAGGTGGCGAGGTTCATGGGTGCTAAGGACTCCGGTGTCGAGAAGGTTCGACTCTCGGCGACAGAGATCCAGAGCAACGGTGGACAGCTGAAACTTCGTGGCAAGGTCGTAGCGATCTGGGATGACATGGGCCGAACCTTCGGAACCATGATCGGCGCTGGACGAAAAGTGAGAGAAGCCGGCGCAGATCAGATCTGGGCAGTTTGCGCGCATGCAGACTTTGCCAAAGGTGCGGTCGATCGTTTGCGAGAGAGCAATCTCTTCCAAGGACTGATCGTGACCGATACGTGGAGCGAAGCGGCCCCTTACAAGGACGGCTCCGATCCCTTCGTTCATGTCGTCCCTTGTGCGCCGACGATCGCCCAAGTTCTCAGCGACTCAGGGCTGTGATCTGATGCTCAAACCGAGTTCTTTGCTTCTGTTGAGCGTTTGCCAAAGGCAGCTCCTCTTCGGAAACAGAGACTCGGCTTGAGCAAGCGTCTTCTCATCAAAACACGGAATTTCTTTTTTTTAAGGAGATTTTTTACAGGGTTTCATCCGTGTCCCAACTGATACTGATTACATACCAGCGCTACCGAGATCATATATAAATGAGTTTATATGTCCGGGCTCGTGTTCAGGTTTTAGGAGAACTTGGCCCCGATCAACCTTGCATCTTACATCCATCCCAGTCAGCCGAGTTGCCATTAAACCGCTAAATAAGAGATCGGCCTTGGTCATTTTGTTCTGAGGAAAGATTCGAGCCAAATTACCACTTACTCGCTCAAACCCAAGCAGTTCGAGGTAAGCCTCCTTTAGCTGATCAATACTTGAATCGGGTAGCACTGAAAGCTCGACCGAGTTTAGCTTTAACTGAAGTGATGGCAAACCAAAATGCTCGCGCAGAGCCATAGCGCTGTTAACGGCAGTGCAAAAATCAATCTCGGATTCAGAATCCATCTTTAAGCTTCTTGTAGGAGTTGCAGAATGAGCCCCACGCGCCAAAAAATTGTCGAATTTCTCAACTGTATCTAGCCTTACCTGCTCTTCGCCAACGGTTAAGACCACTGAGCCTCCTAAAATCTCTCTAACCTTTGGAGCGATGAACGAGGCAAATTCTAAATTGGAACCATCTTCCGGCCCCGGAGTCCCCAGAATATGTACAGTCATAACTACATCAAAAAAAAAACGACTGATTGTATACTCTGGCATAGCGAGTTTTCCCTTAACAGCATGGTCAAAACCTAAACGGTTTTGGCTAAGTTTATGCCAGAGTATTCATTTTCTGCGGCAAAAAATGGCTTCGCCATTATTTTGCTCGCCCAACGATAACAGGTTTTGACAGCAAAACCTGTTATCGTTGGGTATATTATTGAAACTTTCCCGGCTCTAGTCAAAGCAGTGATTTGCCGTTTAACCTCTAACCCGCTGAAATTATTCTCCTAAAGTAATTCCTTCGCCTCGAGATAATATATCCGACTCCTATTTTTCGGGGATTTTTTACAGGGTTTCATCCGTGTCCCATCTTATTTGAATTACTATCTACGTCCCTATCAATTCTAAGTTCCACTGATTTGATATTCAATGTAGCTTTTTTCAGGGATGGCCGATGGTGGAGCTCTACTGAAAGCCTCCTTTAAACGAGGGATTATCCAATGTTGAACGCGACTCGGTTTTGCTAGACTTTATTTTCCTAATCGTATAAGGATCCAAA
>CAZJXY010000030.1:0-15745 GCA_964549925.1 uncultured Bdellovibrionales bacterium
TGCGGCAAACAATGGTTACACCATTATTTTGCTCGCCCAGCGATTATAGGTTTTCATGGCAAAACCTGATATCGCTGGGTATAGTTGCTGGGTATTAAGCGAGATTCTTTAAACAACATGCTCCAAGCGATAAACCTTCACAAAACATTTGGTCAGGTTGAGGCCGTGAAAAGCGTTAGCTTTAAGGCTGAGAAAGGAGAAATTGTTGGATTATTGGGGGTAAACGGAGCGGGGAAAAGCACTACTATTAAGATGCTTACTACCTATCTTTCCCCGAGTTCAGGAGCTGCGAAAGTAGCCGGATATGATCTGATCAAGGAGGCAGCCAAGGTGAGGGGGTGTATCGGGTACTTGCCCGAGTTACCGGCGTTGTATCCTGAGTTAACCGTCTATGAACACCTCAAATTTTTCTCAGAGCTCCGCATTCTTGATCGGACTAATCGGCGAGGGCGGATAGAGGAAGTTCTGGCGTCATGCTCGCTTCAGTCGGTAAGCGGCATAGTGGCCAAGAATCTCTCGCGCGGATTTAGGCAGCGCTTGGGATTTGCAATCGCAATCTTACACGATCCGGCCGTTCTGATTTTAGATGAACCCTCGAGTGGTCTCGATCCAAAGCAGGTGACCGAGATGCGGAGTTTAATCGGAAAACTCGGGGCGCAGAAGACGGTGCTGCTTAGCACACATCTCCTATCTGAGGTAAGCCAGATCTGTTCCCGGGTAGTGATGATCTCTGAGGGTATGGTTAAGCTCGACTCTCGATTGAAAGAAATTGGAGACGATCGAGCGCTAGAGCAGGCATTTCTTACGATCGTGGCAGATGCGGAAGCGGGTGAAATTCGTAAATTGGCCTCAGGGGTGCGGTGATGGCGGCGCTAAATTCTGTATTTAAGAGAGAATTGAAATCCTTCTTTGTTACCCCCGGAGGTTACATAATTCTGGCTGCATTTTTACTTCTCTCTTCATACTTCTTTGGGACGATGTTGCAGTACTTTCAAGAGTTAGTCAGAGTTTACAATATTCAACCGCTGCAGATGGCCGATGCTCCACCAAACTTAGATAGTGATATCATTCAGCCGTATTTGGCTTTTTTAATGTTAGTCTTACTGATTTGTCTGCCGATTCTTTGCATGCGTGCGATTGCAGAAGAGAAGCGCTCTGGGACATTAGAACTTATCTTGACCTCGCAAATTTCAACCAGAGCGATCGTAATGGCAAAATTCTTAGCTCTCTCAATCTGGGTCGGATTGATGTTGAGTTTAGCCGCTTGGTGTCCGGTTCTCTTGAGTTTTTTTGGAACGGTTGATCTGCAAGCTTTTTTTGTGGCTTTGGTTGGACTTCAACTTTATGCCTCAGCGCTAATTGCCATCATTCTTGCGGTTTCGGTTTTTTGTTCGTCGGCCCTGCTCTCTGCTTTTTCGAGCATGGTGGTGATTCTACTCTTATACATGCTGGACGCTTCAGCTGGGGCAGTAAATACAGGTGTAGGTCTAATTCTTAGATATCTTACCCCCAGGGCGCATCTCGAAGCATTTCTGCAAGGCACTTTTGTTTCAGTTGATCTAATTTATTTCTTATCACTTATGGTATTTGGGATATGGCTGGGGGGTGTGGCTCTGCAATTTGAGAGGTGCAGACGGTGAGAAACGGACGCGCTTCGCTTTTTGGTATTGCTGGGGCAGTCCTAATTGGTTTTGGGACAATCGCTGCCGCATTACTCGGACTGAATTCCAGCTTAACCGTATTCCATCTAGCCTTTGGCTCGCTTTTTCTTTTGATTTGGTTGGTTCGCTCCGGAATAGGCGGAATCGTCTCAATGCTCTCTAAAGAGGCAGTTGGTGTTTCCGCAAACCGCGGATCACTGCTAGGTTTTATCTTGGTCTTAGTATGTTTAATCGGGATAAATTGGCTGGGAACTCTTCCTGCCTTGGAATATAGGAAAGATTTTACAGAAGGTGAATTTCTCACTCTCTCTGAACAAAGTAAGAAACTCACCCAAGCACTCACGCACCCTATAGAAATGGTGGCCTTCGTTACCTCAGAGGATCAAAGAAGGCTTAATCGCTATCGAACACTCCTGGATCTTTATGCATACGAATCTAGTTTAGTCGCCGTTAGAATAGTTGATCCAATCGCTCAGCCGCAATTAGTTGAGAAGTACGGGATGCGGGAGGGGGATATACTCTACTTAGGTTATCAAGCAGAGCAGCAAAAAAAAATCGAGCGGCGGCTCGGTCGAGTCTCAGAATTGGTGATCACCGCTAATCTAAGTGAGCTTCTAAAGACATCTAGCTTAAAGATTTACTACATAATCGGGCACGATGAACCCGATTTAGAGGGCGATAGGACAGACGGACTTAGAAGTTTTACACTTACGCTTTCGAAAGAGCGCTTTGCTGTTCAGCCGCTATTTTTGGGCGCCCATGGAAAGATTCCAGGAGACGCAGCGATGTTAGTACTTATCTCGCCGTCAAAACCTCTACTGCCGGAGGAAGTCGATCGCTTGATCGGCTATGTTGAATCTGGTGGTCGCTTACTACTAATGTGCGATCCTGGGAAATCTTTTAGTGAAGTTGCACCGATTGCGAAACGATTTGGTATAGAGATTGGAGAGAACGTAGTTGTTGATCTCAAACAGAGGCTTTCAGCTGATACTGAACCGGTGGCTAACGCCTATGCAACCCATGCTGTTACCGATCGTTTGAGTAATCAGGATATGACGGTTTTTACGATCGCTTCATCGGTTAGACGCGCTGCTGATGTGCCAGCGGATGGTAGTGTTACAGAGCTTGTTTTTAGCGGACCGGCGTCTTGGGGTGAGACGAATCTTAGTGCCATATTCGGCGAGGGGGAGGCGATTGTTAACATCGAGCCGGATGAGCTGAGGGGACCAATTTCTTTAGCTGCGGCCTACGAAAAAAAGATTCCGAGTATCGATGGTCAAAACCCTAAGGTCTCAAGAGTACTTGCATTTGGCGATTCCGACTGGGTTCAGAATAGTCGGATAAAGCTGTTTTCAAACCGTGACTTACTATTGAATGCGGTGAGCTGGGTTAGTGGTGATGAAGGTTCTATCATGGTTAGACCAAAGGTACGTCAGCGTTCAGAATTTCCACTAACCCACGATACCATGTTGCTATTCCTGCTGCTTAGCTTCCTTGTGCCCGAACTAGTGGTAATAGTAGGTATATATCATTGGTGGCAAAGGTCGCATGTTCCGCAAGTTGCTTAAATTTATCTTTTGGGCCGGGGTAGTCCTGGGTGTTGCCGGCGTTGTCGGCACTGGCTTGTTTGTCACATGGGGCTACTACTATATCACCAGGGACTTACCACAAATCACCAAGTTGGAAGATTATCGTCCAGCAGCCGTTACTCAAGTCTTCGACAAGGATCAAAACCTGATTGCCGAATTTTACAAGGAGCGGCGTTATCCGGCAAAACTCTCGGAGGTTCCGGAGTTAGTACAGAAGGCTTTCATTGCAGCTGAGGATGCCTCTTTTTACACCCATCCTGGAATTGATTTTGTAAGTATCCTTAGAGCTATTCTGGTTAATCTCCGTACCGGCAGTTCGTCGCAGGGAGCGTCAACCATTACCCAACAGGTTGTGAAGAACCTTCTTCTTACCGCTCGGAAAGATTACGAGCGCAAAATCAAAGAGGCCATTCTCGCGTACCGGCTAGAGCAACGCTTCACAAAAGATGAAATATTAGAGATCTATTTGAACCAGATGTTTTTTGGCAACACGGCCTACGGTATTAAGGCAGCAGCGCGGCTCTATTTTCGAAAGGAGTTGCAGGATCTCACCGTTCCAGAGGCTGCGATCTTGGCTGGTCTTTTACAGGCACCTTCGCGCGATTCTCCAGTTACCAATGCGCAGCGAGCCAAAAAGCGCCAACGTTATGTCTTAAAGCAGATGCGCAAGGCTGGGTTTATCTCCCCGGAGATTGAGGAGCAAGCCGTCGCCGCTGACGTGAAAGTTTACCCAGCTAATACCGAGAAGGTTTTCGCTGATCCGTACTTTGTTGCTGAGTTACGACGGACATTACTTGAGAAAATGGGCGAGGATGAGCTCGATACCGGTGGATATCGAATTTGGGCAACCGTTGATTCGGTTGCAACGGAGTTTGCTGAGGCTGCAATAAAGAGAGGATTACGAGAGGTCGATAAACGCCGCGGTTGGCGCGGAGCCAAGGATTTTATAGAGGTCTCCGGGAGAGACGAGTATATCGAAAAGTTGCGCCGCGGTCGCCCAAAAGTTTTTTCCTCGACGGATGTGTATCCAGGACTGATTACCGAGATCTCACCTAAGCGCGATAAGTTTTTTGTTGATCTTGGAGGGGTGCGCGGAGTCTTTACACTTGGTGACGCTAGTTGGGCAAAAAAATTAATAGGGTCAAACGATCACGTCAGTTGGGTTAACCCGGCCGATGAGCTGAGGATCGGACAAGTGGTTGAGGTTGCATTGAAACCTAGAGATTCTGCCAGCAAGGGGGCAGACCCAACCACTCTCGAATTGCAGCTAGACCAAACTCCGGAACTAGAGTCAGCAACGGTTTTGATCGATCCTCACAACGGTAGAGTGCTTGCAATGGTCGGAGGATATGACTATCGGCGCTCGGTATTTAATCGAGTTACCCAGTCTTTAAGGCAGCCGGGATCGTCGTTTAAGCCAATCCTTTATCTGACTGCAGTTGAGTCCTTTGGATATACACCCTCGACAATTGTTTACGATGAACCCCGCACCTATCCGGTTGGTGATGGAGTTTGGACACCCGGCAATTTTGATGACAAGTTCCTAGGTCCCCTGACCTTACGTGTTGCGCTTGAGAAATCGAGAAATCTTGCTTCGGCTGATATTATCTCCCGAATCGGTGTGGAAGCAGTGATTAGTACTGCCAGGAAAATGGGAATCCAATCTCCGCTTGGCCGGAATCTGTCGCTGGCTCTCGGAAGTAGTGAGGTAACGTTGTTGGAATTAGCGCGAGCATACGGTGTCTTTGCGGCAAAGGGGGTGCGCTTCGACACAGTCTTGGTTGATAAAATCGAAAACGCCGCGGGAGAGATCACTTATGATTCAACGAACGAAATTCTGCAGAAGGCAGAGAAAGTAGTTGACGAGAAAAGTGCTTTCATTATGGCGAATTTAATGAAGGGAGTGATTGAGCACGGCACAGGATACAAAGTAAAGGCGATCGGGAGACCCGTTGCTGGAAAAACCGGGACCTCAAACGATCAGATGGATGCTTGGTTTATCGGCTACACTCCGGAGTATGTCTCTGGAGTCTGGGTTGGATTTGATGTTAAGAAAAAAATCGGAGAGAAGGAAACTGGTGGAGCAGTCGCTGCTCCAATTTGGTTATACTTCATGCAGGATTTTCTGAAATTCCAGGATGCTGTAAAAACGGCTCGGCTGGTCGAGGAGAGTAAAACAGAGGCAGCTAGACTTGGAATTGACCCCGAGGAGGTAAAATTAACACCGCTAGATTTTAGCGTACCAGATGGAGTTGATCCGGTTTGGATCAATAAGGAAACCGGACTCCCTACTACTCCTGAGAGCGAGGGAGCCATCGTCGAATACTTCGTTACCGGTACTGAGCCTAAAACAACGGCGACAGATCAGGGCACTGAGGATTACCTCCAAGCAACTGATCTTTAGTGTCGGAATTTAAATTAACCGCCGACTGACTCGCGCCCAAGCCGACTCTGGCCCGGCACGAACTCCGGCTTTGGCTCCCCGCTTTGAGCGGCGTAATTTCTTTCAAATCCCTCCGCTGGCTGGGTATCTGGCAAACCAGATCCCTCTTCCGGATTGGCACCAAGAGAAGCTGGTGGCTGAGATTGAATAACTGGCGGTGCAGATATGCGAAGATCTAAACCCGCAAAATCTAATAGATCTTCTTGTGGAAGACGCGGTCCCCCTGGACTCATTTCAGTCATGATTTAATCCCCTACAATAATACCCCAAAGTAATGATGTGCTGTATTTTAGAGGTCAGCTCATAAAGTATTCATGAGATGGCTTCTGGGAAAGAACGATCATCCGACCAGATGATGCTTAAAGTATAATCTCGGTGTGTTTCCTAATCAAGGGGTGCTGGCTCGCAAAAACACCTTAACATCCAAGATTTTATCCCCCTTACGAAGTTGTCGAAGGACTTCCTCTCCAGCTTTCATCTGTCCAAAGACAGTATATTGGCCGTTCATGTGCTTTGCCTTATCAAGCGCGATGTAGAACTGGCTTCCATGCGAGTCTCTGCCTGGATTAACATAATCTGCTGATCGAGCCATTCCAAGTGTACCAAAGGTGTGTGAGTGATCATTGAACTCGGGAGGTAGAGAATATCCGGGTCCTCCGCGACCGGTGCCTGAGGGATCGCCGCCTTGAATGATGTACCCATCCTCATAGATGTGGAACCTAGTATTCTTGTAAAACCCCTTGTCAGCTAAGTATTTAAAGTTGGCGCAGTGCCAAGGTGCTTCTTTGGGGAATAGCTCGAAACTAATGTCACCATAATCTGTGTAAACAATCGCGGAAGTTATACGTCCAACATCTTTGGGTAAAATAAACGGTGGTTCCACCGCAAAGGCGTGATCCGCGGCCATTTGGAGTGAGAGCAGGGACGCAAAGAAGACTATGTATAGACGTATTAATCGTTTTGGAGTCATTAAGAGAGGATAAATTCTATATTCGCTTACAACAAGCCAGCTTACAGCCGTTATAACACCTTACCTTTCCAAGTTACCGTACTTCTGCGATATTTGTCCGAAGGTCCATTTTATACCCAGCGATAACAGGTTCTGTGATCAAGACCGGTTATCGCTGGGCGAGCAAAATAATAGCTTAGCTATTTTTTGCCGCAAAAAACACATACTCAGTCGCAAAAGTCTGCCAAAACCGTTTCGGTTTTGACATCGCAGTTAAGAAAGAACTCTTTGTGACTGAGTATAAAACATTATGGTTTTCCCCTGCGTTGGTGATTTAAGGGTCTGGCGCATCATACTCTGCGTTGGACTTCTGTGTTGTGGCGTGCTCGCTCAAAGTTCAAGCGCTGAGGAGGGGTCTAGCCAGCAACCCGAGTCAGAAAAAGTAGACACCGTTTTGCTTCTCGACGCGTCAGGGAGTATGCGACGGACCGACCCGCTAAGATTACGCGACCAGGGCGCCAAGCTTATCACCCAATTCTTAAAAGAGGGAGATCGTCTTGCCATAGTCGAGTTCTCCGAGAAAGCTAATGTGATTAGACCACTATCTAATTTTTCTGAGGAGGAGAAGCAGCAGGTCGAGTTAGAGATTTCTAAAGTTGGGAATTCTGGAATTTATACTGACTTATTGACGGGCATAAAAACTGCCCATGAGCTTCTGAAACAAAGTAAGCGTGATGATGCCTCGCCCTCGATCGTGCTTTTATCAGATGGCCAGATGGATCCGAATCCGCAGATTGCGGCCCCGGCTGATAGGATGCGGGAACTGGAACAATCTGAACTTCCGACACTCAGAGAAGAGGGGATAAAACTACACACAATCTCATTGAGCGAGCTTTCGGATAAGCAGCTTCTTTCTCGGATGGCATTGGAGACCGATGCAGTAAGCTGGCATGCCCCGACTGCTGATTCAATTCAACAAGCCTTTGCTGAACTTTTCCTTGCAGTTAAAAAACCGCAAGTGGTGCCGCTTACTTCGAAGGGCTTCCCGATCGATGAGGGGATCAACGAAGCTACGTTTTACATTAATAAGGCCAACACAACTGAACCGATTTCCCTGGAAACCCCGAATGGTCGGAAAGTGACCGCGCAAGCTCCATTATCAAATATGCAGTGGTATCAGGGAACTAAGTTTGACGTAGTAACCATCCAGTCGCCTGAGATTGGGAATTGGAAGGTCGTAGGACTGCCGATTGCCGACAGTTTTGCGACGGTGCTTACTAACTTAAAGCTTGTTGCTGATTGGCAGTCCACTCAGATCTTTGCGGGTGAACCATCGGTGTTGAAAGTTCGGTTTTTCGAATCTAAAAAACCGGTGTCCTTGCCTGAGTTGAGCGGGATAGTGGAGTATTCTTTTGAGATTCTTCCAATCGATAAGGTTTCTGAACCGATCATTCGTTCACCCTTGGTCGACGATGGGCGTAACGGCGACGAAAAGGCTCATGATGCTATTTTCTCATCGACGGTAACGATCGACGAAGTTGGTGAGTATCGATTAACAGTTTCTGCTCGAGGTCCAACGTTTGTCCGCCAACAACAGCTTCCGTTCCGCGTCAAGCCAAGGATGATCTCGGTCGAGGTAGTAAAGACCGAAGAGGACGGGACGCATTCTGGTGAGAATGAACACGAAACGCATGACACAGATGGAGAGGTGGCTTCGGCAAAAGACTCCTTTTTGATTGAACTGAGTGAGGAAGTAACGAGCTTGCGCGATGTGACGGTTGATCTCAGAGCTGTTGACTCAGAGCGGCACATTTTCAACTTTAAGCCAATTCAATCGAAGGAGAATCGCCTACTTTATACCGTTTCAGTTGGAATGTTGCCCAAGACAGGAGACTACACTGTTACAGCCTTGTTGAGCGGAGAGGATAAGAAAAAGAAAAAGCGTGTTAGATTCAGCAGCAATGAACTCGATTTAGAGTACGCAGATGGCGGTGATACCCCTAAGGAAGAAATTGTTGAGATCGTAAAGAAGGAGGAGGTTAAGGTCGAGGAGGGCCCTCCTGCTGTTTGGCCGTACGTGTTGTTGTTGACTCTACTAAATCTTGGAGCGGGCGGTGGGGCCTTGATGTTACTGAGGAAAGCTGTTGCTGGTGTTACAGTGGTTGTGCGTGAATCTCAAGCTCCTCAGGCCATGATCGATCTGGCTTTATCGCTGAAAAAGAAACTTGAAGTGGTGGAAGTAAACCCAGCCGACCCAATTTTTGCAGAGGCCAACTTGGCGCGATTAAAGGATCGCAAACCGCTAGACTTTGAGGCTCTGGCTAAGGCAGCATCAGCCCTAGCAGAGAGAAGAAACCAATCAACCCCAAAACCCGCGACTGCGGTAGATTCGACTGCGGCTGAAGCAGAGGGAGAAAAGCCGGAGTCTGCAAATTCGGAGGCTCCGGCTGAAGGGGAAGCCAGCGATCAGGAAGCTCCTGCTGAGGAGGAGAAGAGCGAATGATAATGATGATCGTCGTGGCGCTGATCCTTCCAGCCGTTTTCATCGGGGCAATGTACACTATTGTCTCTAAGCGCAAGAGCGACATGCGCAAGGCGCTTAGCGCCTTGGAAGATGAACTAAAGCAGAAAACCGAACTGCGCGGAGAGTTGCACCAAATTTACACCCAAATGGTGCCAATCCTAGAAGTCCATACTCAGTTGAAAGAGCTGCAGACTATGCAGGAGGCGTTGAAGGCTGAGAAGGGAAGGATCACAATTACCCAAACTGAACTTGAGACAGTCGAGAATCGACTTTGCGAATTAGAGGAGATAGAGCGCGAACTTGAGGCTAGCGGAATTGAGACGAAAGAGGAATTAAAAATTCTCCAGAAAAAGGAAGTCGATCTTAAAAATAAGAACGAAGCTCTAAAAAATCAAATTGCAATGTCCACCACTCAACTGGAGATTACTGTCAAAGAGCTCACCTTGAGTACTGTTCATCAGGAAAAAATAGAAAGAATGAAGGCTGAGTTGGTGTCGACTGAGGAAAAGATGGAGGGTCTACTCGTGCAGATTTCTGAGATGAATCAGCAGTATGTGACTTTAAAGATGCGCTATGATGCGCTGGACATCGAATATGCCCAGTTGTTCGAGAAGTTCTCTGACGCAGAGGCGATGATGCAGGCTCAAGCCAAGGAAGAATAGCCTTGAGTTATTTCGCCATAGATAAGATAACGCCGCTTTCTGCCGTTCCCCTTGGGTCCTCGATTCACGTCATTGGAGTGTGTGGAGTAGCTATGGCCCAGATTGCGATTTGTCTATCGCAGCGCGGCTACAAAGTAAGTGGGAGTGATAAGGAATTTTATGAACCGATGGGCGGGCTGCTTAAATCCTCGGCCGTCGAATTGAAGCAAGGGTATAGCGAGAACAATCTAGCGCCGCATATGGCTTTGGTAGTAATTGGCAATGCGGTTACCAAAGACAACCCCGAGGTAGTAGCCTTAAGTAGGTTACAGTTGCGTTACACCTGCTTTCCACAGTTACTCTACGATCTGGCAATAGCCGGAAGGCATTCAATTGTAGTAGCTGGCACCCATGGTAAGACCAGTACCACTGCGCTCACTGCGCACCTTTTGGAACAGACCAATTATACCCCTTCCTTTTTCGTCGGCGGCGTACCTCTTAACTTTGGGACAGGGCTCAAGATCGGCGCCACCAATTTTTCTGTGGTGGAAGGTGACGAATACGACAGTGTTTTCTTTGCTAAGGTCCCCAAGTTTACTTTCTACAGACCCGATACTTGTGTGTTGACGAGCATCGAGTTCGATCACGCCGATATCTATCCAAATTTGGACGCGATTAAGGTCGAATTCACAAAACTAGTATTGGGAATGAAGAAGAACGGACTTTTGGTTTGTTGTGCTGATTGTCCTAATATAAGGAGTTTGCTCCCAGAATGGCGCAGTAAAGCTTCTTGTCAGATCGTTACTTACGGCAAAGATTCTGATGCAGACTACTGTTTAATATCAACGCAGCCGAATGGACGGATGCAATCGCTTAGCATTGCTCACTCCAAACTAGGGAAGGTTGCTTTTTCTCTCTCGATGATCGGCGAACATAACGGGTTAAATGCTACTGGAGTGTTTGCGGCTTTAAGTGAGCGAGGGGTTGAACAAGCAAAACTACTTCCGCGCTTTGCGACGTTTCTCGGGACAAAGAGGAGACAAGAGTTACGAATTGATTCAAGTAAATTAACTTTAATCGATGACTTTGCTCATCATCCAACGGCAGTGCGGGAAACAATTCGCGCTGTGAAAGCGGCATTCCGGAGCTCTGAGTTAATCGCCGTATTTGAGCCGCGAAGTAACACCAGTAGACGAAAAGTTTTTCAGGACGAGTACGTTTCAGCCTTTGGTTCGGCTACTCAGGTCATTTTGAGCGATGTCCCGCAGAGGGAGAGTGACAAAGGGTTGGATCTACTTGATGTTCCAAGCTTGGCTTCTGAGATTCAAAAATCGGGAGTCCCGACGCGTTGTTTGAAGGATCCCGATACAATCTTAAAATATTTAGAGTCGGAAATTGAAAGTCGATCGGCAAGCCATCGCGTTATTTTGGTCATGTCAAATGGCGGCTTTGGTGGACTGGTAGACCGCCTAGAGCATGTCCTGCGGATCCATATCAAAAATTAGATGCAGATCTTTCTCCTTCACCTTATGAGCTCTTAGGAAATTCATGGCCTTAATTAAGCCCGTTGCGCTCTCGCTCTTGAGCAAAAGGTGTACGCGCCACTTTCCCTTTAGTCGTTCTAGAGTCGCGGGTGCGGGTCCAAGAATTTGAATCGAGAGATTATGGCTGAGATTGAATTCTGAGAGTGCCGCTCTAAACTGCTTTAGAATTTGAGCGGGCAAATTTTTATCCTCCGAACTTGCAACCACTCTCAACAGCCGTGAAAAGGGGGGATACTTAAGATCGTGTCTGATCTTTAATTCGTGCTTTGCGAATGCCTCGTAATCTTGAGCAAGCGTGGAGGCAAGTGAAATATGCTCGGGGACTCTGCTTTGTAGAATCACCCGGCCGGCCTTTTCTGCTCTCCCGGCTCGCCCCGCAGCCTGAGTTAATATCTGAAAGACACGTTCGCTCGCCCTAAAATCTGGGAGATGTAAGCCAACATCACAGTCAGCAATGCCGACTAGCGTAACTCCGGGGAGGTCGTGTCCTTTGGCGATCATTTGCGTTCCCACAAGGATCGAAGTTTTTCCGCTACGGACGCGATCTAATATCTCTCGATAACTTTGAAGGTCGTCAACCACGTCTCGGTCTAAGCGATCTATTACCACCCCAGGGAAGAGCTCGGTTAATTCATCAAATATTTTCTCAGTTCCGGCACCGCGGTGCGCGAGCGCGGCAGGTGCTATCTGATCTTTGCTGGGAGGGCAGGCTGAGCAACATTGTGGAGGTACTATGTGAATTCCGCAGTAGTGGCAAACCAACATGTTGCGTCCCTTATGGAATGTAAGGGTGACACTACAATTTGGACACTCGCAAACCTTTCCGCATTCTTCGCATTGCAGATAGCTTGAAAAGCCGCGACGGTTATACAAGATGAAAGCTTGGTTACCCTCGGAGATAGTTTCCTGCAGGGCCTCGTACAGCTGTGGCGTAACATGCTTAGAAGGCATCTCTTTGCTGCGTATGGTGCGCAAATCCACTGCCTCTATCGCCAGCCTAGGAGTTGCAGCGTGGCGCGTTGGTAACGAAACATAACTAAAGACTTTTGTTCGAGCTTTATAATACGAATCGAGTGAAGGAGTGGCAGAGCCAAGTACTACCGGACAATTCTCAAACTGTCCGCGCAATATTGCCAGATCTCGAGCATTATATCGAAGTCCCTCGGCCTGCTTGTAAGATGAGTCATGCTCTTCATCCACCACGATAATACCCAGGTTGTGAACAGGTGCAAAGATTGCCGAACGTGCTCCGATTGCTATAAAGTTGCGCTTCTCGATCAGCGCGCGCCAAGAGCTCCAACGAACATTTTTCGATAGAGCACTGTGTAAGACCGCAATTTGATCCCCGAGCCTTGCCCTGAAGCGATCGATAAGTTGGGGAGTTAGCGCGATTTCTGGAACAATTACTAAAGCCCCGCGACCTTGAGCCACTACTTCTTTAATTGATTCAATATAAATCTCCGTTTTCCCACTACCAGTTACCCCGTGCAGTAAAAAAGTTTGAAACTTGTTCGCGTTCGATGCGCTGATAACCCTTTCGGTAGTTTTGGCCTGTAGTGAGGAGAGAGAGACAGAAGTTTTGGCCCATTTTGCTTGATCGTTTTGCTCTAAGTGTTGATCGATAATCTCTTCACTAGAGATTGCAATAACCCCTACTTCCTCCATTTTTCTCAAGAAGGGAGCTGCTCCCTTAAATCGCATAGTGATTTCGCTAATTGAAATTGGGCTGCCGCTAGTTTTTATGAGTTGCAGTATCTGTTTTTGCCTCACACCCTTCAGTGTACTAGCCGGATCGCGAATGAATTGAACCATGCGTTTGAACTTCTTCGGAACTGACGTCGGAACAGCGGAGTCCAATACATTAGAGAGAGGTACTCCGTAGTACTGAGCCACACGCTCGAAAAATTCCAATTGTCGAGGAAGAAAACACGGGTGCTCTTCCACTTCCGATATCACAGATTTGAACTCGGGGGTGTCGGAACTGTTCTCCAAGTCGAGTTCGGGGGTAAGGCTGGGCTGGAACCATCGGGGTTGTAGTGTCGTATCGGTTTGATCAGTCCGATCGATTGATTGCGCTTGATCATGCTTGGAGATCACGAATCCGAAGACAGAACGTCGTCCTAAGGGAACTAAAACTCTAAAGCCCACGTCTATATTGCCCATTGACTCGCCGAGTGCATAAGTCAGTGGCTGCTGTAAGGGTGGGATAAGTACGTCAACTAGGTTGCAGCTCATTTGTAAAACAGGTGTTGAGATAACAATGTATGTCTCACTCTACCCTAGACTAAGGGCGAAATGAACTTTCCCTTAGAAAGCCTCATAAAAATTATCGAGCGAGCGTACTTGGTCGCATGAGAACAGTATTTTATCACAAAGCTCTTGTGGTTATCCCCATTTATCTGCAACGGTGAAAATCGAATTGGCGTCAAATTTAGAGGTTTAAAGGAGTCTATCTGCCAAAGCTAGTGGGAGAAAATTAGAGTCGTGGGATTGTTTGGGAAAAGAGAGTCTTTCATCGCACTTGATATCGGATCGAGCGCGGTCAAATTGGTGGAGCTTAACACGGCTACGGCCACGCCAACGCTGGTTAATGTTGGCATTCAACCGCTTCCATCGGATGTCTTCAGCGGAAACATGATCTCTCAAACCGACGTCGTAGCGGAGCAAATTAACACTCTGCTTGAGGCCAATGAGATTGCCGGAAAGCGGGTTGTAATTGCCATGCCCGGTTCAAGCGTTTTCACTAAGCGCATCCAAATCGCTAAAATGGGACGCAAAGACTTAACTGAAAACATTCAATTTGAAGCTGGAAACTATATTCCGCATAACATTGATGCGGTCAAAGTCGATTATCACATCATCGGCGAAGCTGGGAAAAATCAGCTAGATGTGCTGCTGGTTGCTGTAAAAAACGAGATCATCGACAGCTATTTGGACGCGTTAGCGATCGCCAGCTTGGAGACTGCAGTTGTTGATGTCGATTACTTTGCCGTGCAAAACATGTTTGAATTAGCTCACCCTGAGTTGGTGGGTAAGACGGTAGCGCTAATCAATATTGGTGCAAGATTTAGCGCGATTAACATTTGCAAGGGTGGCAACTCATTGTTTTGCGGGGACGTATCTGTTGGCGGTAGCTCAATCACCGATGAAATTGCGGAAGCCACTGCACTGGCGCGAGAAGACGCTGAAAAACTGAAGGTAAAGCCGGATAAGAGCTCGCCGCATCATGCTACAGCTATTGAGATAATTGATCGAAACACTGAACAGATAGCGTCAGAGCTAAATCGTCAACTCAGTTTCTTTTGGAATGCCGCGGGCGCTGAAGAGGGTATAGATCGAGTGATGTTGTGCGGAGGAGGTGCGCTTTTGCCAGGGTTAGTTGATGAATTGAGTACTAAGACAGGAATTGAGTGTGCCATCGTGGAGCCGCTTCGTGGTATTGAACATGGAGAGTCTTTTGAACAGGGGTTTTTAAATGAGATCTCTCAACTTGTTTCCGTTGGGTTAGGCCTGGCAACGAGGGAGCCGGGAGATAAAATTTATCCGGAGTGGATTGAGTCGTGATAAAGATCAACTTACTTGGCGATACCACTATCAAGGATTTTACAGGAGTTTATCAACTCGCTGGCTTTGGTGCCGCAGTAGCACTAACAATCGGAGTTTGCATAATCCTACTGGCGTCGATTAGCGCAGACATAGAGTCAGAGACGGCCCGTTCACAGTCGCTCGAAATCGAACTTACAAACATTCAAAAGAAAACCACTGAAGTACGGGAGCTTGAGGCTAAGCGGAAATTACTGCGTGAAAAATTGGCGGTGATAGCGACGCTGAAGCGTAATCAGAGTGGGCCAGTCAGAGTTATGGATGATCTGAATTTGGCTTTGCCTGAGCGTGCTTGGCTGAAAGAATTCAAAGAAAAAGACTCTGTCTTGCGTATCACCGGGTTAGCTCTAGATAACCAGACCATAGCAGCCTATATGAAGGGGCTTGAGGCCTCCGACTATTTCGAAAAGGTGGAATTAATCGAGGCCAGGCAGACTGTTTGGAAGGGGGCAAAAATAAAGCTATTCACGCTCTCTTGTAAGATTAATTACGCTGGGAAAGTACCGACTTTGGTAAAGGCTGTGGACTCCACTGTAGCGCCAGGTGCTCAGCCAACTGGCACCCCGGAAGCTAAAACCGCAGAAAGTGCTTCGATAACTTTACAACCTGACGTTGGGTAAGGGAGACGAGTTATGCATCCAATGATCGAAGGCATTCTTGCTCGTCCGGCCAGTCACCGCATAGGGATCCTGATAGGTTCAGTGGTCTTAGTTGGCGGGCTTTTTTGGTTTGGGTTTTATTCGGGAAAGCTAGAGGAACTAAACAAACTGAAAGACCAGGTCGAAGATCTA